>CAJXCK010000005.1 GCA_913051785.1 uncultured Gammaproteobacteria bacterium | reverse complement strand
CAGACCAAGATGTAAACGAATTAGGTTTAATGGATGTGGCGATAGACGGAACAGAGTTAGCGGACGCCGCTGACGCTCTTGTTCAGACTTTTCAGGCAGATGCGGCAAGAGAGGCCGGTATATTCCACCATCTAATCACGCTTCCAACTTATCATACCGCAGCGCTTTCCACAGACACTCTCACGGAGGGCTACTTCGGCGACTTGGGAATGCTAGCTTATGTTAGAGACGTTCAAAGAAAAGAGATAAGGGGCAATTTAGCAGCTGTGAAGCACCAGGATCTGGCCGGTTCAAACATCGGGGACGATCACAAAGAGTACTTCCTCGGAGAAAAAGCATTGTTGGCGGGCGGGACTGCAAATACGATGAACCAATTCTGACTTGTTTTTGACTTAAAGGCCTCTTCAACGAAGAGGCCTTGGAACCATCCACAAATCGCAATCTCTAATCTTAAGAGGAAGAAGCCTTTAGCACGGTGACGACAAGAGAGTCTAGACCAAAGAAGCTTTAGAACTTCAGGAAAAGGTGTATCAGCAACATTATCTTGTCTGTCTTCGACCAGGCCCCTTATCGGTTCACGCAACGTATAACGAACAAAAAGAGCCACAATGATGCCTGGTGCCCCAACTACAAAAAAAGCCACGCGCCAATCAAAGAATTCGTTCAACCACCCTCCGGCTAGAAAGCCAAAAAGGATACCGAAATTAATTCCCATAACGTAAAACGCTAACGCACTTGCTCTCCTTTCTGGCGGAAAAATATCGGAAATCATCGAATGAGCAGGTGGACTTCCCCCGGCCTCACCAACTCCAACACCTATTCGTGCGAGCAACAGCTGCAAATAGTTTTGAACTAAGCCACTAATGGCCGTCATAAAACTCCAAAGTGCTATCGCTATCGCGACTACATTTCTTCTGTTATTCCTGTCCGCGTATCGGGCGATCGGTATTCCAGCCACCGTATAAAAAAGAGCAAAAGCAAAACCAGTCAGTAGGCCAAGTTGTTGATCAGAGAGCAACAGATCGGCTTTGATCGATTCCTGCAGAATAGAAAGCAGTTGCCTGTCAACGAAATTGAAAGTGCAGCCCACTGTAAGTAAACCCAAAGCGCAATAGCGAGCTCCGGGCTTGGTATATGAATTTTGATCAATGTTCGTAATACAAGCGACGTCATCTTAGAGCCCGACATAAAGATGTAATGAGATCACTGCCCATTAAAGGGCTTCATGCGCCTTACAAAAGCTTATAACTGACATATCGGAAGGATCCTGTCAGAATATGGTCGAAAGAGAAGGAGGAGAGTTTTATGAAAGTAGTAGACGCAATTGCACATGCAATGAAAGAAGAAGGAATTGATGTCCTATTTGCTTATCCGGTCAATCCGCTTATCGAGTCAGCTGCAAAGCTCGATATTAGAACCATCATTGTTCGACAAGAGAGAATCGGACTGCATATGGCGGACGCTTACTCTCGCTTGTCATCTGGTGAGAAGATCGGCGTTTTTTGTATGCAACATGGGCCTGGAGCTGAGAACGCCTTTGGTGGCGTGGCTCAAGCCTATTCGGAATCCGTACCAATTTTAGTCGTGCCCGCAGGCTATCCACGGCGGGTTGCGAACTATTTTCCGAACTTTAATTCAACCCTTAACATGCAACATATTACGAAATGGGCCGAACCCGTTACGATGGGAAAAGCTGTACCCGAGATCATGCGACGAGCTTTCTTCCAATTGAGAAATGGCAGGCCAGGTCCCGTCATGATAGAGGTGCCCCTCGATGTTATGGGAGAGGATGTACCAGACGATTGGGTTCACGTTCCTGCCTTTAAAGCTAAATCAGCACCAGACCCGTCAGATGTGAAAAAAGCTGCTGCGTTGTTAGCAGGCGCCGACCGCCCGGTTATTTATGCTGGACAAGGTATCCACTATGCAAAAGCTTGGGAGGAGCTGAAAGAACTTGCTGAGCAATGGAATATTCCGGTGACGACAAGTATTGAGGGAAAAAGTGCATTTCCCGAGAACCATCCACTTTCCCTGGGAAGCGGTGGAAGAGCGAACTCGCGACCTGTAAAAAGATACCTCGAGGAGTCAGATCTAATTCTTGGGCTAGGCGTTTCCTTTGCTCTAACTGCATTCGGCGTCCCAATGCCACCAGGGAAGAAAATAATTCATGCGACTTTAGATCCAATGGATCTAAACAAGGATGTGCCCGCGGATATCGGTCTTATCGGGGATGCAAAACTAACATTAACGGCGTTAAATTCCGAACTCTCCAATGCCGATAATTCAAAAGCGGCTGCAAGAACTGATGAGCCTGAAAAAATTAACCAGTTAAAAGAGGAGTGGATGCAAGAGTGGCTACCTAAGCTGACCAACAACGAAGCACCTATAAATCCCTACCGAGTCGTCGCAGAACTGAACCGACTAGTAGATAAAGAAAAGGTCGTTATTACCCATGATGCTGGAAGCCCAAGAGACCAGATTACGCCCTTTTGGGAGTCGACCACTCCACTCTCGTATATAGGCTGGGGAAAAACGACGCAACTTGGATATGGTCTAGGCTTAGCAATGGGTGCAAAGCTGGCCGAGCCAGAAAAATTGTGTATCAACGTTTGGGGGGATGCCGCAATCGGTTTTACAGGCATGGATTTCGAAACAGCAGTGAGAGAAAACATCCCCATTCTATCGATCCTTTTCAACAATTTCTCAATGGCAATCGAACTTCCTATCATGCCTGTCTCGACCGAGAAATATCGCTCCACCGACATTTCTGGGAACTATGCCGATATGGCGAAGGCTTTTGGGGGTTATGGCGAGCGGGTTACCGATCCTAATGAAATTGTGGCCGCTTTAGAGAGAGGCATCAAAGCGACGGAGAATGGACAAGCTGCTCTCCTGGAATTCATTACTGATCAGGAAATCACAATTTCAAACGAATAACTCAGACAAAATTTATTAGAGATCAAAAAGGAGAGTCTTATGTGTGCGAAAGCTGTGGCGTTAGCGGCTAGACCCGAGGGGATGCCAAAAACCAGCGATTTCCAAATAGTGGAAGTTGAATCAAATGATCCGACTGATGGTGAGATCCAAGTAAAAAATATTTGTATGTCAGTTGACCCATATATGCGCGGCCGCATGGTGGATCGAAAATCCTACGTTCCTCCGTTTCAAATAGGTGAGCCTTTGACAGGAGGAGCAATCGGGAAGGTAATTAAGTCAGCACATCCGGATTTCAAAGAGGGCGACTTCGTCTCCAGCCATTGGGGGTGGAGAGATGGCTTTACCGCGCGAGCAGATGGAATAGAGCGACTTGGGGAAATTGTCGCGCCCGCATCCGAATATCTGGGAGCAATCGGAATGCCCGGGATGACCGCCTATGCAGGACTCCTCGAGGTAGGAGCATTAAAAGACGGCGAGACGGTTTTTGTATCTGGAGCAGCTGGCGCTGTCGGTAGCATTGTCGGTCAAATAGCCAAGCTGAAGAACTGCCATGTTATTGGCAGCGCGGGCAGCGAAGAAAAAGTAGACCTTCTAACAAAAGAACTTGGGTTTGATAGTGCATTTAATTACAACGATGGCAATTTATTAAGCCACCTAAGAGAACTAGCCCCTGAAGGAATCGATGTTTATTTCGACAACGTTGGCGCAGAACACCTTGAAGCTGCGCTGATGTGTATGCGCCCATTTGGACGAATACCTCTTTGTGGGGCAATCGCAACCTACAATGACACAGCTCCCAGACCTGGACCTAACAACCTGTCGATGGCCATTGGTTTGGGACTAACCTTGAGAGGATTTATCGTCACTCATTTCAATCATATGAAAGATCAATTTCGCAAAGATATGGAAACATGGGTAACAAAAGGGGAAATTGTTACGAAGGAAACGACTTACGAGGGGATTGAATCCGCAGGCGATGCCTTTATAGGCCTCTTTACGGGTGCTAACACGGGCAAAATGATCGTGAATTTATAGAAGATCTTTAAAGAGGCGGTCGTAGCAAAGTAGCTTAAGCTAGCCAGGGGTCGCAAGGCTGGCCCAGAGGTTATCCGGGCCCTGCCTGGATAACCATTCACCCAGCCTGCGCTGCCAGTAGCTCTCACTACCCCACTCATCCCTCCAAGCCCATAATCTTCGAGTGAAATGGTGGAGCTGGTGTTCATGCGTAAACCCCATCGCGCCATGAATCTGATGCGTCTGCTCAGCAACTATTCCGACCGCTTCCCCAACCCGCGCCTTACCAGCGGCAACTTCTATAATGAACCTATCACTACCGATCGAATCTACAGCTGCATCAGCAGCCCTCTGAGCGGCTGCGACTTCGGCAGCAACGACAGCGAGGGAGTGCTGAATCGCTTGAAACTTACTAATCGACCGCCCAAATTGCACCCTGTCTGTCGCAAACAGGAGCCCCAAATCGAGCACCGATTGCAGTGTTCCTGCTAGCAAATTCGTTTTCGCTAGCGCCATCTGAGCAAAAGGTTCTTCCTTCAATTCTATTAGTGAAACCGGATCTCCTATCTTTAAGGTATCCGAAGGCTCTCCCGCCATATTCATTTTTTGTTCAACGACCTCGAAGTCTCTAAAGAGGCTCAACGAGCTGCCCTCAATATTTATTGCTACTAGCCATTCAGCGGATCTTCCCCAAGCTACTCTCTTGACCTCCAAACCATCAGCAACTCCTATACTTGCCACTCCACTTTCATCCAATAGAGCATCCGGGAACCATCCCCTCGCTAGAATAGTTTCAGCTAATGGCAATGGTGCCGCGTAGCGCCCACAGATTTTCAAAAAAGCAAATAGATCTTGACTCGAGTACTGCTCTTTCAGAATTCCGAGATCCAGGAAGCCATTCGATCTAATTTCATCCCATAGCTCCTGGGCAAAAACCCCTGCTTCACTTTGATCGAGCAGTTTTTTATCACAAAAGTCAGACAAGATTTTTTCCGCACTGTCAGCAATTAGACTTGTTAAATCAGACCGATCCATCCTTACCTCAACCCAAGACCACGTGCGATAACCCCGCGCAGTATTTCCCTCGTTCCTCCACGTAAAGTGAAAGAGGGTGACAGGAGCATTGTGTCCTCAAATGTACGACGGAAAAGATCACTATCATGGGAAAAATCGCTGAACCCATCAGAACCAACCGCTCGTGCTAGCTCAGGGAGAAGTTTCTCAAAGTTGTTTCCCAATTCCTTGACTAGAGCTGCCTCCACGACAACGTCTTTACCCGACTCAAGCATCCCTGCCACGGAGATCGACATTCTTCGAAGAGTCATTATGTGGGACGCAATCCGCCCGATAACAGTAGCCTGATACTGAGTAGGATCAGGCCCACAAAAACGCACTAGCTCAACAAAAACTCTAAAAGCCGACAAAAACCTTTCCGGACCGCTCCGCTCGTATGCGAGCTCTGAGGTTACTTGCGCCCAACCGTTTCCTGACTCACCAACTATCCGATCTTTCGGAACCACGACATCTTCAAAGACAACCTCATTGAAATCCTCACCGCCGGCCATATTCTTGATAGGACGAACCTTGGCTCCATCACGTTTCAGATCAATGATGATCTGACTCAATCCGGCATGTCTGTTCTCTTCCGCAGGCTGAGTTCTAACAAGACAGATGATGTAGTCATTCCGGTGAGCATCTGTTGTCCATATTTTGGTGCCGTTAACTCGGTAATTATCTCCCTCCAAGATCGCCGACGTCCTGACTGACGCCAGATCCGACCCAGTGTCCGGTTCACTCATTCCTATAGAAAAATAACTTTCACCCCTGCATATCCCGGGTAGATATTTTTGCCTTTGCTCTTCAGTGCCAAACCTAAGGAGTAACGGACCACTTTGCCTATCAGCGATCCAGTGAGCACTAACCGGAGCACCCGCAGCCAATAATTCTTCAGTTACCACTAGGCGATTAAAATTCGACCTCTCGCCCCCGCCATACTTGGCTGGCCATGTCATCCCTATCCAACCCTTTTCCCCCAACTTCCTTGAGAATTCTGGGTCATGGCCCGTCACAAAATCCGAGTTTGGTTGTTCGAAGTGGCTCTCGTTTTCTTGAACAAATTCTCTGACCTTTTCACGAAGATTTTCTGTCTCGGCATCTAGTGCGATGCGATCAAATTGCAAAGCCGGCATTTTTTTGACCCTCAATTAATGCGATTACAATACGTTTCGGAGGAGGCGCTTGCAAACAATCAAGTTCTACAAACTATCAACAATAGAGCTCTTACGATTGATGTGGCAACATTGGGATGATGTATTCGACTGAACAACTAAAAGAAGCTTTTGAACCTGTCCTCACTGAGCTAAGAGAAAAGGCGGCAGTGGCCACTAGTTTCATAGACAAAAATTTCTTCCAAGTCTCTGTAGCGACTTTGTGGGCAAATGTTGTCCTTTCTCCTGAAGATACAGGGATCACTGAGGATGACTTGCCAAATTTGCACGATGTCTTGAACGAAGAGATCGGCAGTGTGCTTGGTCCGGATACCGACTTAAAAACCGTATTTCGTTTCATTAGCAGTAAAGACGGTGAGAAGACGATGGTTGAGGCGAGACTCAACCAAACTCACAAAGATCTCCTCTTGTATTTTTCCAGCATGATCTTAGATCCAGACGGACACAGGAAGTGGGCTGACGAACTGAAAGACAAACAAAAAAAAGATAAGTATCAGTAAGATGCGTGGACTAACAACTTCCGATCACGTTGAATGCCTGGAGTTACAGCGCGATGCTCCCAAAGATACACTGCCTGCCAAGTACCCAGACCAAGTAAACCATCAACAATAGGTATCGAGACACTAGTCAACGTTAGAGCGCTTTTGATGTGCGCAGGCATATCGTCGGGACCTTCCTGAACATGCGAGAAAATCGGATCGTTTTCAGGAACAAGCTTGTCCATCCAGTTATTTAAGTCATCTTGAACTGCTGGGTCGGCATTTTCTTGAATAATGAGACTGGCTGAGGTGTGTCTTATAAAAATAGTAGCCAGGCCTTCGCTGCACGAATAATTGGAAACACATGTGTTGATTCGCTTGGTAATGTCATAAAGACCTTTGCCTTTCACAGGGATAATCAGTTCTTGAATCATCTTATCAGCCTATATGCCAGAGACTTAGGAACGGTACATAAGTGATGATCATCACAGCAAAGAGCAGAATCACCATGAAAGGTAATGTCGCCGAGTAGAGCTCAGTTAGTGGTTTCTTAAAGCGATAGCTGGCGATGAACAAATTCATTCCAACAGGTGGCGTAAAATAACCAACCTGAAGATTAGCGAGAAAAATAATACCCAAGTGGACCGGGTGTATCCCGTAACTGACGGCTACAGGCAACAACAAGGGAACCATGATTACGAGCGCTGAAAAAATATCCAAAACGGCCCCAAGCGCTAAAAGCAAAATGTTTAACATGAGTAAAAACAATAGAGGGTTCGTGATGTATTCTTTTAGCCACGACATAATCATCTGCGGCACCTCGGCATCAACCAAGTAGTTGGTGAATCCCAAAGCCACTCCGAGAATCAATAAGATTCCACCCACCATAACCATTGAATCTTTTCCGATCGAAGTAAGGTCTCGAGAAGATACTTCACGGTAAAAAAACACTTCGATGACCACAACATACAGAGCCGTCATCGCCGCCGCCTCTGAAATCGCTAGGAAACCGCCAAAAATCCCTCCCAAAACCACGAAGGGGAGCGGAATTTCCCAGCGAGCGTCCCAAAGCGCTGTTTTAAGCTTTGCTGCGCTAAAAGGGACAGTAGGTATCTCTCCTCCAGAATATTTAACCAGTGTCCAGACACTGAGACAAAACAACATGAGGAACATCGGAACTAGTCCGGCGACAAAAAGTTCCGTCATAGTGAAAGCGGGTCCTAGATCCAATTGCTGGGCAATCACACCATATAAAATCAAGGGCACGGAAGGCACTAGGAGAAGACCAAGGCTACCGGATGTCGTCACTAGACCCAATGAGAAACGCTCTCCAAAGCCAGCGGACTTGAGTGCTGGTAATAATAAGGCCCCCAAAGCGACGATAGTAACTCCAGAAGCACCGGTTAGCGCGGTAAAAACAGCGCACGCGAAGAAAGCCACAATAGCCAACCCACTCGGGATCATCCCAAAAACGCTTTGAAAGACAGCGACCAATCGTTGCGATGTACCTGCTGCACTTAGAACGTATCCACTAAAGGTGAATAGCGGCAGCGCGACCAATAAAGGGGTATCAACGATACGATAGAGTTCAATCGCTACCGCTGCTAATTCAATCTCAGCAGTGAAAAATCCCAACATTGATGCCCCAAGGAGCACGGCAAAAAGTGGTGCTCCCATTAACGCGAAGAATAGAAGAAGTAATATGGCTAGCAAGGTCATTGAGGCAGACCACGAAAGGAATAGACAAAGTATCTTATCGACATCAATCCCGAGGCGAGCGGTATGATGAGCTCGCATATCCACGCAGGAACTAGCCCAAAAGCGATCGCCCCATCTACATACTCATAGTAAACAAACTGCAAGCTTGCGTAGGCAAATATCACCAAGATGAAACAGGTAAAGAGATAATTCGCCCTCTGAAAAGTTGTTGCAGAAAACCCTAACGAGCCCTTAGAAAAAAGTCTCGAGAGCAAATCAATTCGAATGTGATTATCCTCGCGAGAGGCAATCAAAGCCCCAAGCATGGCGATCCAGAGCACAATAACCCTAACCGCACTGTCCCCCCAATAAAACCCTCCCAGACCCAAGTTTCTCAGAACCACTTGGGCAACCGGCAGCAAGATCAACCCCCCTAGCAAGCAGACTAAAAGACCATCTTCTAATCTTCGCAGTAGGACTATAATTTTTTCAATCAGCGCTTGTACCCACTCTATAATCGGCCAAATGGCTCATCATTTCATTAAAAATCCCGCGGGAAACATAGCCCTGATCAATTAGTTTAGCGTTAGCAGCTTCCGCCAAACGATACCATTCAGCCTCCTCGGACTCGTTGGGCTTTAGCCAAACAAGCCCTTGTGATTTTAAGGCCTGCCCAGCCGATTCATTATCTTTTTTGGCTGCTAGATCTACAGCTTGAACTGCTACCGACAGCTCTTTACTCACTACTTTTTGCTGATCGGGTGACAGCTTCCCAAAAGCCTTTTCACTGAGAACGAAAGATCCGTAAACGTATAATAGAGGGAGATCGAGAAGGTGTGTCACCTGCGTGTGCCATTGAAGTGCTATCGTCGCGACGGGGGGTGATCCAATCGCATTGATAAGCCCAGTCTGAAGTCCTGTTAAAACATCTGATATTGGCAACGGAATCGGCGTCAGGTCAAAAGTACTATACGCTCGCATGGCTCCGGGATCATTGTCTGGAGCCCACACTTTAAGATTTTTGAAATCGCTGACTGACGAGACAGCCTCTTGCGTCATAGGATAAGCAAATCCTACTTCCGCTATTCCAAAGCCAACAAACTTCTTCTCGCGAAGTCCCTGCATAAGTTTTGCGTCCATTTTTTGACGCACGTACTCAATTTCCCCTCTGTTTCGGAAGGTCAACGGAAGATTGTAGAGCACGATATCCGGATAGGGTTGCATGACACCACCCGACGTTAAGGCGGCACCCTGAAGCTGGCCAATCCTCATTTTACGAAGGACCGCTTTGTCATCACCCATCACACCGCCAGGATAGATCTTGAGTTTGACCTCACCGCCCGTATCAGCCTCAATATTAGCGGCGGCTTGCCTCAACATTTTCATCCAAGCAGTACCCTCAGGAGATAGTGTCGCAATTTTTAACGTCGCGGAGTTCGCTCCGAAAGACAGGAAAACCACGCAAACTAAACATATGAAGACAGATTGTTTTTGACTAGAAATATTCATCGGCTGTTTCCATAAGACCTCTTGCTCTCTCTTGAGCAACAGTATTCATCAAAGTTAGACCCGCCGAGTCGGCGGGTGAGGACAATACCTCTCTTAAAAGACTATCGTGCAGGTCTCTATCGAATATTAGTCTCGCGTATTGTTCGGCATACATCACTTTAACCATCAGGTTCTGTCCATCTGAAATATCCAACGCTCTCTCGAAATGGGCTTTTCCTTGCTCGGGCTTACCACCCAGTCCCGGCGGGACTAACGTATCAAACACCCCCAAATACAAATAGACGCCACCATTCGCGTGAGAATCATCTAAATACCGAACGCGCTCCATTATGCTTTTGACACGTGCTAGTTCTGCGATCGCACCAAAATCATCGCTTCTGGCTTGTATCCAACCAGCCCATATACTGCCGAGGTTATAGAGGACCGGAACGTTTGATTGCGATTCAACCCAAAGCTCGAATTGTTTGTAGGGAACCGTCGTCAAATTACACCCATTTTCGAGTGTCATACAGACTGAATCCAGGATCTGCTGTTTTGCCCTGTTGTGCATTTTCTTTCCGCGCTCGGGCTCAGTTACAAAAGCTCCAGCATAGGACGACAGGAGCTCTGCTGATTGTGCTAGAAGCGCAGGATTCTCGGGGTTCGAACTCAACATCGAATCAATAAGGATCAAGAACGCTGGTGCTCCATCTCTCACCATCGCTGGGTCATTACTATTCAGAATGGCGCGACCGAGGTCATCCGCCAATCTTTGTGTTGCAGACCCAATTATGGCCGAACAACCTGTCAAGAGGGGAATTGCTGCTAACGCGGCCAATAACCTGAGTGTTTTTATAAAGATGATCAAACCTCCTTCTTGAGCTTGATTATACGTTGTCGTAATCGCCCTTCCTACTTTCTTTGGTTAGGAGCTGACACGGAAAAGAACGCATATACAGAGCAAATCATGCTCCATATAGTAAGCTGGACGTGTTTTATGGAAGTAATCGTGGAAAATCAGGAACTTGTTCTATTAGAAAGACAGGACGGAATTGCAATTGTGACGCTTAATCGTCCATCTTCACTCAATGCACTTTCAATCTCTCTTCGCAACAGGCTCGCCGAAACATTTAAAGAGCTAGCATCCGACGGCAAAACGAAAGTCGTCATACTAACAGGAAGCGGCCGGGCTTTTACCGTCGGCCTAGACCTAAAAGAGTTAGGCGGCGAGATAGAGGCCTCTGGAAAAATTGAATCAGATGTCGCGCAGGCAATGTCTAATGTTCAAGTACCCATTATTGGAGCTATCAACGGCTACGCAATAACAGGCGGTTTCGAAATAGCACTCATGTGTGACTTTCTCATTGGCACCCCGAATGCTAAGTTCGCCGACACTCATGCCAGAGTTGGTGTCGTTCCTGGGTGGGGTTTATCTCAAAGACTACCCAGAATCATTGGAGTTAATCGAGCTCGAGAACTAAGTCTCACAGGAAACTTTCTGGATGCTGAAACAGCTTGTTCTTGGGGCCTTCTGAACAGAATAGTTGAAGAAGAGGAATTGATTGTTCATTGCTCTGGGTTAGCACGCGATATTATGTCTACCGACGAGGCAACCCGAACAGAAATGCGACGTATTATCAACGCAGGTTGGGAATCGACCCTATCGGAGGGCTTGATCGAAGAGAAAAACGCCAATCGAGCCCATGGCAAACGTGAGGTCAGGCCTGAAAAAGTTGCCGCACGGAGAAACGAGATCCAGGAGAGAGGCCGAAGTCAGGCTGAGTGACTGCTTAAGCGCTGCGCCGCGTAGTTTGCAGCTCCCAGAAGACCAAGATTTTTATCTGCAGAGATAACTATAGGTATCTTGGAAACATAATCTGATAAGGCACCCCTTTCTTCGAACCTTCTTCTCAATGGGCTATCGGCTAGATAGTCAATCATCGCGGAGACGATCTCTCCCACTAGAAATACCCCACCTTGCGCGCATGAATTCAAGGCCATATTGCCTGCCATAGACCCCAAGATGCCAGTAAATGTCTCTACGGTTTGGTGGCAAACCGGGTCTTCGTAATTCAAACCAGAAGAGAGAACTTCCTCTGGTGTATCTAATTTGGTCGACGTGCCCCATATGCCATTCATTGCGGCATACAAGCGCAGAATTCCGGGTCCACTGAGTATGTCCTCCCAGCAGACGTGACCTGTATCTCTCGCCAACCAGCTCCAAAGTTCCAACTCTAAGTGGTTGCCAGGGGCGAAATCGGCGTGGCCGGCTTCCGACTCCGCTACATCGTACCCGACAGCCTCACTGACAACTCCATTCACAAGAGCTGAACCTAAACCGGTGCCAGGTCCCAACACTACTTTCCTTGAAGCCAATTCCAATAATCTCTGATCATCGCCGCCCAAAACCTCTGTCTCTCGTAGGCTGCCTATGGACATTGCTGCCGCGTGAAAGTCATTAATTATCTGCGTATTTAGATCCAATTCGCTATTGAAGGTCTCGGCATCTAATTTCAAGTTTATGTTGGTAAGCTCGACGCGTTCTTCTTTCGAGTTAACCGGCCCGGCGGCAGCGCAGATAAAATCCGAACTACCCTGCAGATTAATTCGCTCTTTGATCTCATCAATCAGGTGGAACTGATCATGAAAGGTATTTGTGGGCAGAACGAGCGCATCATCCATCAGATCGATACTCACAGGATGACCCGAGCCGACAGTCGCTAGCTGGAACCTCGAATTCGTAGCACCTATATCCGCTACAAGCACCTGTTTATCCATCGAATAAATCCCCTGTTTGCCTTCGAAAATTATCGAAAATGTTGATCACTCTTATCACAGCGGCTAACCGCGACGGGTGTTTCTAAAAATAAAGCCCGTTTGCAGCTTTGCATCGGGTCATAATAATCTAGCCTCAACAAATAAAACGAAGAAATAAATGTCAATAAACGCCGGTCTAGGTATAGCAAGCTTCAACTTCGAAGATGCAAAAGGGTTTTGGAAGTGGGTCTCACTTTGTGAAGAGGGAGGCATAAATTCTATTTGGCAAAGTGACCGAATAATTGACTCTACTCCTAACCTTGAGGTGATGAGTGTGATGGCAGCTTTGGCCGGCGCGACAAAAAAAATTAAATTTGGAATGAATGCGGCCAGCCTTGGCCTCAGAGACCCCATCCTTATAGCTAAAGCGTGCGCGACGATAGATATACTTTCCGAAGGGAGGCTTCTACCGGTCTTTGCAGTTGGGAGCGCGCTCTCTAGAGATTACTCAGCAACGGGCAAAGCAACGAAAGGTAGAGGCAAAAGAACAGATGAGGGTCTTCAAATTATTGCCCGACTCTGGACAGAGGATAGGGTTGATTTCGTGGGTGATTATTACCGGTTAGAAAAAGCAACAATTAACCCCAAGCCAGTTCAGAACCCAATGCCTCTATGGGTGGGCGGATCTGCCGAAGCCGCGATAGAGCGAACCGCCCGCTGGGGTACAGGATGGCAGGCTGGCATCGAGACTGCAGCAGAAATTCAACCCGTTATCCGACGGATCAAAGAGCGTTGTGCAGAGCTGGGTCGGGAAATAGATGAGGATCACTTTGGTGCCGGTTTCGCGGTTCGATTTGGCTCGCCCGATGAACCCATCGTATCGAAATACAATAAGTTAATGCAGGAAAGACTCGGCAAAGACCCCAAGGAATATTCAGCGATTGGCGATGCCGAGGCAATGCTAGAACTCTTAAAGGAATTCCATAAAGCCGGAGCTCACAAATTTATACTCAGACCAATTGCTGACGGTCATGCCGACATGATTCAGCAAACAAAGCTTTTGATTGAAGAGCTCATGCCGAGAATCGCCGAATTAAACAACGAAGACTAATCTGGCTGTGGTATTTGGGCCTTGGCCGAGGCGACATAACCGCGGTTCCAGGTAGGACTTATCGTTAGATCGTTTATGCATACGTGGTTTGGCAGCTGCGCCAGAAAACGGATTACTTCGCCGCAGTCCTCAGACTGAACCATCTTCGCTCGATCGTCATCGGAAACCGGAATTGGCCTGTTATCCAAAATTGGGGTCGCGACCTCTCCAGGACAAATTGCGCAAGCTCGCACTCCGTAACTACACGCTTCCATGTTGATACTCTCGTTCATCGCGTTCATGGCATGTTTTGCCGCGGTATAGGCCGGGCCGGTAACCACACTAACGTGTTTCCCAGCCCAAGACGAAATATTGATAATAAGCCCTTCTCTTTGTTTCTTCATTGTCGGCAGTACAGCCTTACAGCAATAAAATGCCCCGTCTAAATCAATCCGAATGACAGAATCCCAATCTTCCAAGCTAACATCATGCCAGTTCCTGTTCTTCACATTGATCCCAGCACTCGCAACCAAAACATCTAATCCACCAAAGCGATCAATTATTTTTTCCGCAACGTCATTAACGGCCTTCTTGTCTGCAACGTCCAAAACCTCGATGACGGTCTCGCCCGGACAGCGGTTTGCCACTTCTTCTAACTTGTCGATTCTGCGTCCCGATAGAGCGACTCGCATTCCTGCTTCGCTCAAAGCCACTGCCGCCCCTTCCCCAATTCCCGTTCCAGCGCCAGTGATCCACGCAACTTTATTTGATAAATCTCTTAACATAATTCCTCCCTCTTCTATGATCTTAGTCTTAAGAGTTCTCGGAGCCAAATTTGAACGACGAAATATTAGATAGAAACCGATTGACTGAACTGGAGGAACGCCTTGAATATCAGGACGACACGATATCTCAGCTAAACGACGCACTGGTTAATCAACAGCAACGGATCGACAGTCTTGAAACCAAACTTCAAGAGGTAAAATCTACTCTGCTTTCTGTCACGGAAATTAGGCAGCCCCTTGATCCAAACGAGCGTCCACCTCACTACTAGTTTAAGAAGCTAAGGCCTCAAGCTTCCCAAAAATTCCAAGGTCCTATGATATGCCCCATCCTCTATGTCCATTATCGCGGCGTTAAAATCTGTCACACCAAGGGACTCTAAGCGTTTGATCTCTCCTCCTAGCTTATTTTCATCGCCGATTATGGCTATGTCCGCTGGCCCGTCCGCTCCTTCCCTGTCTAACATCGCCCTGTAGCTGGGTAGCTGGCCATAAACTGCTAGGCTTTTACCAATCGAATCTCTCGCATGATCAATATTGTTCGTTAAAACGATGGGCATACCAGCTACTATTTCTGGGGAGTAATTCCCTGATGCCTCAAAGCAGGGAATAATATGGTCCTCCATTGTTTTGGGGCCGACCATCCAAGTGTTTGTCCCGTCTGCAAGTTCCGCTGTCAGCTTCAGCATTTGTGGCCCCAATGCAGCTACGACAACAGGCAGTGATTCGACCCCAGGGATATCCAAAGCGAAACCATTTACTTTGTATTCGTCACCCTCGTGGTTGACTGTTTCTCCTTTTATCAGGGGCATTAGAATCTCTAAATACTCGCGCATATGTCGAATCGGCTTTTCATAGCTCAAACCCAACATATCCTCGATGACCACCTTATGGGATAGACCGATCCCCAAAGTAAATCTGTTATCTGAGGAAGCTGCCACAGTCATCGCTTGTTGCGCAATAGCCGTTGGATGTCTAGGAAAGGTTGGTGTTACCGCCGTTCCAAGCCTAATTCTTGAGGTTTCTTGACCCATTAAGGCCAACGCTGTAATCGCATCATAGGAGAAAATATTCGCTAACCAAGCGTGATCCAAACCCGCCGCCTCGATTTCTCTGCCGATCTCAATTACTTCTCCGATGGACGATTTTGTGCCATCAGCGCCTATCATCGCTCCTATACGCATCTTTTTGTCTCCTTTTTACAAAAAGGCTCCTACGAAATATACGCTCTTGCAACCACTGTATTCACAGCATCTTTTTTACGGGTCATAATCGCCGGCTCGAAATCCAAATTAGGGAAAAACATGTCTTCAAAAGAAACAGTCGCGATACTCGGAGGGACAGGTGATCTGGGCACAGGTTTAGCCATCAGATGGTCCAAAGTCGGCTATAAAATTGTTATTGGATCAAGAACTCAAGAGAAGGCAGAAGCCGCTGTGAAGGCGCTTAAAGAGACAAGCCCAGATACACCGGCCGAGGCTATGGAAAACGCCGAAGCTGCGAGGGCGGGAGATATTGTAGTGCTTACCGTTCCCGCAGATCATCAAATCAGCACATTGGAACTCGTTAAGGATTCGTTAGCAGGCAAGATTCTAATCGATGTGACCGTGCCTTTGGTGCCGCCTAAGGTCGGAACAGTTCAAATGCCACCTGAGGGCAGCGCAGGAAAGCGAGCACAAGATTTTCTGGGAGAAGAGGTCCTTGTAGTTAGCGCATTTCAAAACATAGCAGCGCACCTGCTTCAGCAAGATGTGACTATCGAGTGTGATGTACTTGTGACTGGGAACGACAAGGAGTCCAGACAGCGAGTCATAGATATGATTGGCGAGGCAGGAATGACTGGTTGGCATGCTGGCCCGATAGCAAATGCGGCCGCCGCAGAGTCTTTGACATCGATTCTCATTCAAATCAACCGAAGCGGAGGGATATCTCACTCCGGGATTAAGATCATTGGCCAAGAGCACTAGTTAAGTGAGGAGCAACTTCTCTGTGATCGGTATCGAGGGCATACCGATGATCGAAGAAGGTGATGATTTAGTTAGCATCATCCTCAACGCTGCGCACGAGAGCGAGGTTGAGCTTCTTGAGGGCGATATTCTTTGTATAGCCCAGAAAATTATCTCGAAATCCGAGGGCATGCTAAGAGATCTCGCCAGCATCAATCCTTCCCGCGAAGCGACAAAGCTCGCAGAGAATACGAAAAAAGACCCGAGAATGGTGCAACTAATTCTTGATGAGTCCTCCGAGATTCTTAGGTCTAAGGAAAATGTGATAATCGCACGGCATAAATTAGGTATCGTCGGCGCCCATGCTGGTATAGACCAATCCAACATTGACCATAGAGATGGAGAAAAAGCCTTATTACTGCCAAAGGATCCAGACCTGTCGGCAAAAAAAATACGGGCCGAGCTTCAGAGAAAATCAGGAGTAGCGGAAATCGGAGTGGTCGTCACGGATAGTCATAATCGTCCTTGGAGGATGGGGACAATCGGCGTCGCCATTGGAAGCTCTGGTGTTAAAGTTTTGGATGATAGAGTTGGCGGCGCAGATATCTTCGATCGCAAACTGAATGCAACCTTGATAAACAATGCCGACGCGGTAGCGAATGCGGCAACGTTGGTAATGGGCGAGACAATCGAGCAAATCCCCGTCGTCATCGTAAGAGGCCTCAACCCTGAAAAAATGCTTACGAATGACCCTGGGGAGAATGGGACTCTAATCAATCGGCCGTTGGACCAGGACATGTTCCGCTGATGCCTCGTATCTTAGCTATAACTGGTGGCGTCGGAGGTGCAAAACTTGCCAGCGGGTTGGCCTCAGTATTGGACCCATCGGATCTTGCGTTTGCGGTAAACACAGGTGACGACTTCGAACACTTGGGACTCAAGATCAGCCCTGACATCGACAGCTTGACCTATGCCCTAGCGGGGATAAACAACACTGAAACTGGGTGGGGCAGAGAAGGAGAAAGTTGGAATTTCCTCTCGGCGCTGAAGGAATTAGGCGGAGATACATGGTTTCAATTGGGCGATAAAGATCTCGCGCTCCACCTGCATCGCACGACTATGTTAAACAAAGGAAAAACGTTAACCGAGGCGACCGAAGCTATTGCAGCAAAACTTGGGATCCGGCATCCGATCATACCAATGAGCGACCAACCGGTTTCGACTTTGGTAGATACCTGCGACGGCGAACTTTCTTTTCAGAACTATTTTGTGAAAGAAAAGTGCGAACCTGAAGTGAATGGTTTTCGCTTCCAAGGAATAGAAAGTGCGAGTCTCCAAGCAAAGCTGGACCAGTGGATTGAGGGGTGCCAGGGAATCATCATATGTCCATCCAATCCCTATGTATCCGTTGATCCATTTTTAAAGTTAAACGGAGTGAAAGAGAAATTAGCAAAGATTCCAACCATTGCAGTCTCCCCGATCATCGGGGGAAGGGCTTTAAAAGGTCCGGCAGCAAAAATGATGAGGGAGCTTGGCATTTCATCTAGCGCTGAGAGTGTAGCCGAGCATTATTCAGCTTTCATTGATGGTTTTGTAATAGATGAGGCTGACAAAGAAAGCGCCAATTCGATCAAAATCCCCACTATAAGTACCAACACCGTCATGTTAACGTTATCGGATAGCATTTCTCTGGCAGAGAATTGTTTGGGCTTTTTGGAGCGTTTTCTTTAGACAGAGACCTTCAAAAAAGCGGCTCCAACTCAGTCAAGCAAAAAAAGGAGCTTGAATAGGGGGACTCGCTGTATCTTCAACCGAACATCAGGAGGTCTTCATGTGGGCTATCGTACCCATCAAAACGTTCGATCGAGCGAAACAGCGCCTCTCTAATGTTCTAAGTGAAGAAGAGCGAAGAGGCCTGATGCTCGCGATGGCCAGAGATGTAATTACCTCCCTATCAAGCTGTAAAGAACTCTCAGGAATCTTGATTGTGTCACGAGCACGAGAAGCGGATTCCCTAGCTGCAGCTTTCGCAACGGAACGTTTCAGCGAAAGCCCCAGCGCAAGTTTGGCGGAGGCACTGACGCAGGCAACTCTTCATCTCGTTGCGAACTTTAACGCAGAAGGTATTGTAGTCGTCCCTGCCGATGTACCCGCTATCGAGGCCGAGGAGGTTGACCTCCTAATTAGAAGTAATCCGGGCATTACGATCATGCCGGACTCCGATAACATAGGCACGAACGGGTTAATATCCTCCCCGCCCCTAGCTATTCCGTACATTTTCGATGGAAAAAGTTTTAAACCACACGTTAATGCGGCCTACTCAAAAAACTTTAGCCCCAAGATTGTGCCGGCTAGTCGTTTTGCGTTAGATATTGACTTGCCCGAGGACTTGCTCCGCGTGATGCAAGAAGCTCCAAGAACGCAGACGGCTACTTACCTATCGAGATCCGGTATTGAGGAGCGCTTGATCGACAGCCTCGATCGGGGGGCACGGTTATGAAAGATCTTTTAATCAGAGCAAGATCGGGGCAGGCACTCAGCGATGAAGAGATACTCGACTTATCTGAAACGGCAAGCACAAAGGAGCTGGCAGATGTTGCCAGTCACCTTCGTAATCAGGGCTTTAATAGCGTTGTCACCTACTCCAAAAAGGTCTTCATACCGCTGACTCACCTCTGTCGCGATGTCTGCCATTACTGCACCTTCGCGACTGTCCCTAGAAAACTTAAATCCGCCTATCTCTCGATAGAAGAAGTCATAGAACTCGCTAGAGATGGACAAAAAATGGGTTGTAAAGAGGCGCTCTTTACGCTGGGTGAAAAGCCAGAGCTAAGATATCGGGCGGCGAGAGAATGGCTTGCGGAGGCAGGCTATGAATCAACAACGCAGTACCTGAAGGCTGCTGCCAAGGCTGTTTTTGAAGAAACAGGATTGTTGCCGCACGCGAATCCTGGCAATTTGGAGCCAGAAGAATTGGAAGACTTACGAGAGGTTTCTCCTTCGATGGGAATTATGCTGGAGTCAGCTTCCGAAAGATTGTGTGAAAAAGGTATGCCGCACTACGGGTCACCAGACAAAGCGCCTTCAGTTCGTCTGCAAACGCTTCGCAATGCCGGCATAGCTAAGGTTCCTTTCACAACAGGAATTTTGATTGGCATCGGGGAGACACGACGCGAGCGCATAGAAAGCCTTTTAGAGCTTCGCAAAATCCAACAAGAATATGGACATATTCAAGAGATCATCATCCAAAACTTTAGAGCCAAGGAAGGCACTAAGATGGTAAGTGCCCCCGAGCCAGATTTGAATGAGCTTCTTTGGACAATTGCATGCGCTCGAATAATGTTCGGACCAGATATGAGCGTTCAGGCACCACCAAACTTGAGCCCCGGGGTGCTGCCGCAAATCGTGCATGCTGGAATTAATGACTGGGGAGGTGTCTCACCCGTCACCCCCGACTTTGTGAATCCGGAGGCCCCCTGGCCTCACCTTGAAGAACTCTCTAGAGAAACAGCAAATGCGGGGAAATATCTAACGGAACGGCTGACCGTTTACCCTCGATTCGCCATGGAATTAGAAAATTGGGTGCATCCAGACTTGCACGAGCGAGTTCTAGACTTAGTGGACAGCGAGGGATTTCCACGGATAGATAAATGGAGCCCAGGAGACCCTGAGACCTCCCCTCCCGGTGAGCTAATGAGTGCCTTAATAACACAGCCATCTAAAACCTCACAGGATATCGAGGAGATTATCAACGCGTGTACCAGGGGTGAGCGCATTGATGAAAACCAGATTGTTCGCCTTTTTGCTGCCAGGGGTGATGACTTTAATGCCGTCACTCAGGCTGCTGACCGTCTTCGACAGCAGGTAAATGGAGACACCGTTAGCTATGTTGTGAACAGGAACATCAATTACACCAACATCTGCTATTTCAAGTGCCAATTCTGCGCTTTTTCAAAGGGAAAGTTGTCTGAAAATCTCAGAGGGAGACCATACGACCTATCGGATGAAGAAATAGCTCGTAGGACTACCGAAGGCTGGGATAGGGGTGCAACTGAGGTTTGCATGCAAGGCGGAATTCACCCCGAATATACCGGGGAAACCTACCTGCATATCCTTGAGGTGGTCAAAAACGCGGTGCCCGAAATGCACGTACATGCTTTCTCGCCTCTAGAGGTATGGCAAGGAGCGGCTACTCTTGGAGTCGGCCTTCGAGAGTATCTCACAAGACTAAAAGAGGCGGGCTTAGGAACTCTTCCTGGGACAGCTGCGGAAATACTAGATGATGAGGTCCGATCAATTATATGCGCGGATAAGGTAAATACAGCTCAATGGTTGGAGGTAATGGAAACTGCACACGAGCTCGGGTTTAAAACCACGGCGACAATCATGTATGGACACGTGGAGAAACCCATTCACTGGGCTCGTCACCTACTTCGAGTTCGCGACCTACAAGCCCGCACCGGAGGGTTTACGGAATTCGTCCCCCTGCCCTTTGTGCACATGGAAGCACCTATGTATCTGAAGGGCAAAGCGAGGAAGGGACCTACTTTTCGAGAGGCCGTCCTGATGCACGCCGTATCGAGATTAGTACTGCATGGTCAGATAGATAATATACAAACAAGCTGGGTAAAGATGGGACATGAGGGTGTTAAAGCTTGCCTAAATGCCGGATCAAATGATCTTGGCGGCACACTGATGAACGAGTCGATCAGCAGAGCGGCTGGAACGATGCATGGACAAGAAACAACACCCAACGAGATGAATACCATTATTCATCAGCTGAATAGAAATGCGCGCCAACGAAATACCTTATACTCAAACGTCGGCAAAGAGCGGATCGCTCAAGGACTCCGAAGAATAGAACTAGCAGAGATCGTTAACACCCCGGCCAAGAAATACGAGAGGAAAGCAGCCAAGAGAGAACTGGTCAAAAACATTCCTCAAAAAAGAAAAGTCAGCTGACTGTCTTCTTATTTAAGAGATCTCTCAGGTCATCCAGCTGCTGTTTGATCTCGTAGAGAGTTGGCTCAGGCCCCCCAAACTCGCTTTCTTTTGCTGCTGCCTCCTCAGCACGATGTTCTTCTTCCAGAACCTTAACGACAATACCAATAATCATATTTAGAAAAGCAAACGCCGTGAGAAAAATAAAAGATAGGTAATAGACCCAGCTCCACCAATAAACCGCTTGCGTTGCATACATGACGTCCGTCCAATCTTCAAAAGTCATCACCCTAAAAAGCGTCAACAGGCTGATCGCGATGTTTCCCCAAAGAGTTGGGTCAATCTCCTGAAAAAGAGAGTTTCCGATTGCGGCATAGATATAAAATATAATGAACATTAAAAGAGCGACATAACCAAGTTGTGGTAGGGCCCGCAATAAAGAATTCACCAACAATCTGAGCTCGGGAATAATCGAAATCATCCTCAAAACACGAAAAATACGGATTAGTCTCCCCAAAAAAACTAACTCTGACTCATCGATAGGGATCAAGCTTATCGACACAATCATTGTGTCGAAAATATTCCAACCGGACTTAAAAAATTCTCGCTTATTGGGTTCGCCCAGGAATCTTACAGTCAGCTCAACAAGAAAAAACAGCGTGATTCCAAAATCGAAGACGAAAATGATGCTTAACAACCTTGGATCCAAATCATAGGAGTTGATTCCGACCATCACAGCTGAGGAAACGATAACTAAAATCACAATACTTTCAAAAACTCGGTTAGAGCGGACGTTGTCAAAAAACGACTGAAATTTGTTCATGTTTCGTTCGTTATCTCTTTTTAAATTGATGTGATAATTTTATCAAAGAAGCGTTGAATAAAACGCGCGGATATTTAGGGGGTGCAGGGAGATGCAAAATATCAAGATAGAGTACAAAGAGGTGCCGAGATGGAGCCCTCAAGATCCAGAAATGTTGGAATACATGGATGAGAACGGCTTCGCTGTAGTTGCAAATGTATTAAGCAGAGAAGAGACAAACACTGCCATTGGCCTAATTTGGGATTATCTAGAGGAACTTGGCACTGGCATCGACCGAAACGACGTCGCAACGTGGGACAACGACCGATGGCCTACCGCCGTTCATGGTGGAATTCTTCCAAGTCACGGAATAGGACATAGCCAAGCTCAGTGGTATATCCGCAGTGTGCCGACTGTCAAAGAAGCCTTTGCCAATCTTTGGCAGGACGATGAACTCCTCGTCAGTTTCGATGGTGTAGCTCTATGGAGGCCTTGGACTTATCAGCGAAATTGGAAAACAAACGAGGGCCCGAGTTGGCTGCACATCGATCAACATCCCTTAGGAAGGCCCGGTAAACATTGCGTGCAAGGCCTTGTTAATCTGCTGCCGACTTCTCCACAGACAGGCGGTAACGTTATGGTTCCTGGCAGCCACAGGCGTTTTGAAGCCATCCCAGAGATGTATAAGGAAAGGTTAGAACGCATACACCCCACCATCGATCATTTTCGTTTTCCGAAAGATGATCCTCTCCTGGCTGACGCCAAACCCGTCATCTGTCACATGGAGCCAGGTGATCTTATGCTTTGGGACTCAAGAACCATTCACTGCAGCAGCCCTGGTATGGGAACTCCAGATTTTGATGATCGCCTCTTTAGGGCTGCCAGTCTCATCTGCATGATGCCTAAAGAAAAATCTAACGAGAAAGTTATTGCGAAGAGAAGGGCCGCCGTAGAGACGGTGACCTCGACAACCAACTGGAGCGATCGTTTCATCAACGCAGATGAGTTCCCGCAAGTGCTAGAGGACTTGGCCTCCGGCAGATTTAAACTGCCTACAGCTCCAGAACTTAATGACTACCAAAAGGCGTTAGTAGGATAAGCACCTAGCTAGATCTAATTCTCCTTCTGTTGATGCTCGAAGATAGATTTATATCTCGTCTTTGACCAATCAGGCGGGAGCAATACTGGCCTTGGGTCGAATTTAGCCCACCTGGCGGCCTTACCTTTGACAATCGTCTCCGAATATTTTCCCCCACGAGTGAGATCGGTTATTGGAAGAGCATGTGCCGCTGAATAGGCACACAAAAACAGCGGCCTCGACCTGCTGCTCAAGTTAGGGGCTGATCCATGAACACAACGACAATTATGTACAGTCACTGTACCAGCTGAACCACTTATGTACTCCGCAGAATCTACTTCTAAGAGATTCAAGTCGTTGTTGGAGATATTTCCCGTCCAAGTATCCGATTCATCATAGAGATCGAATAAAGGACCATTGTGACTGCCCGGAATGATACCCATCGGGGCCATCGTAGGGTCTACATCGTCAAGATATACGCCGAGGGTAAGCACTTCATAATTGGTATGAGGCCAGAACTGTATATCCTGATGCCACTTCACCTCTTCACCTCCATCCCCCCATTTAAAATTCAACTTTGAGTGATGAAATTTAACATCTGGACCCAATAGATCTTCCGCGATTTCTACGAAAGGGCCTTTGCTGGCAAAGTCCCAATATTCTTGATGATGATCAACCGGGGAGTTAAGCCGCCTAATCCGCGGAGCACCGGGCCGATGACTCGGTTCCAAATCAAATCGTTGGTCTTTTCCGGTACCAATCTCGTAACTTAAACCACTGCTGATTTCTATAAAATCAGAGGTGATTTGATTGAGGCAATCCAACCAATCCTGGGATAAAAACCCAGGAAGACCAATATAACCCTTTTCGAAATACTCAACCCGTTGATTATGTGAAAGTATTTTCGCTTCTCGCTCCAATATTTCCTGCATCACTTAAGTCCTATCTTCTTCAATTCCTAAAATCACTCTGTTGACATCTGTGGAAGCTGGTGCGGCTGCGAAATCGTCGAATGCTTTATCGGTAACTTTAATAATGTGATCTTTGATAAAAGAGGCTCCTTCCCTCGCACCATCCTCTTGATTCTTCAAACAACACTCCCACTCCAAGACTGCCCAGCCATCAAAATCATACGCGGCCAATTTCGAGAAAATCGCCTTAAAATCCACAGAACCATCTCCGAGGGAGCGAAATCTACCGGGTCTATCTAGCCAATCACTATAACCACCATAAACTCCGGATCTTCCGGACGAGTTGAGTTCTGCGTCTTTTACATGGAACATCTTTATTCGATCGCGATATATATCGATAAAATCGAGATAGTTCATACCTTGTAAGACAAGATGACTGGGATCATAAAGGATATTCGCTCTTGGATGATCCTTGACCTGTTCTAAGAACAATTCAAAGCTGGAACCATCGTGCAAATCTTCTCCAGGGTGTATTTCATAACAAAGGTTGACTCCTGCCTCATCAAACACATCCAGGATAGGTAACCAGCGGGATGCCAGTTCTTTAAAACCCTCTTCAACGAGGCCCGCAGATCTCTGAGGCCACGGATAGATATACGGCCACAATAGCGAGCCAGAAAACGTGGCTTGGTTTGAAAGTCCCAAATTAGCACTAGCCTGCGCAGCTAGCCTCAACTGTTGCGAAGCCCATTCTGATCGTGCTTTTGAATTATTATGAACCGCCTCAGGAGCAAAACTGTCAAATAGCTTGTCATAAGCCGGGTGCACGGCAATTAGTTGCCCCTCCAAATGAGTCGATAACTCCGTGATTTCTATTCCGAACTCAGAGCAATGCCCCTTAAGCTCATCGCAATACACTTTGCTCTCTGCAGCTTTTTTCACGTCAATGAAATCGGGATTCCCGATTGGCAATTGAATCCCAGCGAATCCTAATTTTGAGGCCCAGGCCGCGATCTTACTCAGAGAGCTGAAAGGTTCATCGTCAGATATAAATTGCGCCAAAAAAATTGCTGGCCCCTTTAGAGTTTTCATGTGGCTTCTCCCTCAAGGGATTTCCAAACACTCCCTTCCTCCGAACTTGTTACAACGGTCTCCAGGAAACGCATTCCTCTTACACCATCCTTTACCGAAGGAAACGTTGGCTCGGAGCTTTCCCTGATGTTTTCAAAGAAATTACGATAAATTTCCGAAAATGCCTCGATAAATCCCTCTGGGTGACCAGCTGGGAGCCCATGATCTCGTGACACACTCTCCTCACCCGGCCCACCCGATCGGTAAATCTGTAGCGGTTCACCATTTCTCCGACAAACGAGTGAATTAGGATCTGAGTGTTTCCATTCTATGCTTCCTTTGGTTCCATAAATTTCTAACGAAATATCGTTCTCTCGCCCTACAGCGATCTGACTAGCTGATATGTATCCCTTCGCACCGCCCCTGAATCGAATCAACACTGTTCCATCGTCATCAAGTCTTCGACCTGGAACAAAGCGAGTTAGGTCAGCACAAACTTCTTTCATTTCAAGATTGGAGACATAACTCACAAGGTTCTCGGCATGGCTACCAATATCTCCAAAACAGCCCGTCGGTCCCGCCAATTCAGGATCTGTCCTCCATGCCGCCTGCTTATTCTCAGAGAGATCATTTGCCAGCCATCCCTGCAAATACTCGCAACTCACTCTCCTGATTTCTCCAAGCTGCCCATCTAAGATCATTCTTCGTGCCTGGCGAACCATCGGATAACCCGTGTAGTTATAAGTCAGACCAAATGAAAGGCCGGTCACCTCGACTAATTCAGCCAATGTTTGAGCCTGATTCACGCTGACGGTCATCGGCTTGTCACAAACAACATGAAATCCCGAGTTCAAACACTGCTTAGCTATTTCAAAATGAGAGTGATTCGGCGTCGCAATAATCATCACCTCCGCTCTTTTGCTCTCATCGACGGCAGACTCCATCAAACACATAGTCTCAACATCTGGATATGCTCGGTGAGGGTCGATACCGAATAGTTCGACGCCAGCTTTTTTTGATTGGATAGGGTCACGGGAGAATGCACCGCAAACCAGTTCAGCCGAACCGCTCAATTCAGCGGCCATTTTGTGCACTCTGCCTATCAGGGCTCCGAATCCGCCACCGACTAAACCAAATCTGACCTTATTCAAATAAACATCCCTCTCGTTTTTTACACCAAAAACCCAGCAAGTGTTCACCGCCTATTATACTTACCTTAGAAATGTATACTGTGGACAGGGGAAAAATCTATGAGCTCTGACAAATTACCGCCTGTTTCGGTGCAACTTTATAGCGTTAGAGAACAATCTGAAAAGAACTTTGATTTGGTCCTAGACTTGATATCTAAGATAGGTTTCGCCGGAGTAGAACCATTCAATTTATTTGGAAAGAACCCTCGAGATTTCAAGAAACAAGTCAACGATCTAGGGATGGAAGTCTCGTCTACCCATTTCCCTTGGGCGACTAGAACGATGGAGATAGGGAAACTGTCTGAGATCATCCAAGAACTCGGTTTAGCCCGAGCACCTGGCGGGTTAGCCCCACAGAATGTCAGGGATATAATCTCTATAAACAAGACCATTGATGATCTCGGGTCTTTGATGTCTAAGCTTGAGCGTTACGGATTGCCTTTATTTCTGCACAATCATCATTGGGAATTTGAGCTGGTCGATGGACGGCCTGCCTATCATTACATTCAAGACGCGCTTCCAAAACTTCAATTCCAGATAGACACGTACTGGGCTGCTAACTTCGGCAAGAATAATCCTGTTGAAGAAATCGAACGGGTAAAATCTCGAACTCCGCTTGCCCATATAAAAGATGGCCCTCTACTACCCGAGAAAGCTCACGTCGCGGTTGGGGACGGCAATATGGATTTTAAAGCAATTTTTGACACTTTCGACGCCGATATTTTCGAGTGGGCAGTCGTAGAGCTTGATTATTGTGATACTGACATGATGACGGCTCTAGCACGAAGCTATCGATATCTAATACGAGAAAATTTAGTGAGGGGAAATGTCTAAAATAAAATACGATTTCGGGAGTGGAAGATCAGATCCAAGCACCTTCCCAGTTGAAAGCCTCAAAAAGGCAGCGGTCAAAGCAATCGAGAATGAGGCCACTTTTTTAACAGAGTATCCCGGCAATCTAGGTCATGAAGGTATGAGAATCGCAATGGCTCAGCGAGAAAGCCAACGCGAGGGGGTCGAAGTCGACCCAAATCATCTTTTACTTACGAACGGTTCGATGCAAGGCGTGACGCTAAGCGCCGAAACACTTCAAGAAGCGCACGGTGATCCCATTTTGATCGAGGAATTCAGTTACCCAGGCACTTTGAGCGCGTATCGAAACCTAAAATTTGACATGCAAGGGATTGAGCTGGATGAGAGCGGCATGCGACCTGACAAGGTTGAAGAGGCTCTAGAAAGGGGCAAAAGAGAAAATCGTTTGCCGAAATTCATATACACAATTAGCACTTACCAAAACCCGACAGGCTTTGTAATGCCAAAGAGTCGGCGCCTAGAGCTAATTGATCTTGGCAAAAAATATGGTGTTCCAATTATTGAGGACAATTGCTACGCAGATGTGCACTACGAGGGACCTCTGGAACCAGCCTTATATGCTCTCGATGACGATCCAAACATCATTTATCTATGCTCATTATCAAAAATCCTCGCACCTGGTTTTCGCCTGGGCTACATCTATTCGAAACCCCCAATGTTGGAGAGATTGCTCGCAAGGAGAAGCGATGCGGGAAGCAATAGTCTCGCCGCCGCAATCACCGCTGAATTCTATAAAGACGGAATAGGGGGTCATGCAAAAGTAGCCAACCCCGTGCTCCACGAGAAGAGAGACCTAACGCTTAGTTCTTTAGAGGAGAATCTCGGTGAGATATGCGTATGGTCTCAACCAGTTGGAGGATTGTTTATATGGGTCCGCATTCCAGAAGATGTGGATAGAGCAAAATTATGGTCCAGCTCACGAGAGGAAGGCGTGGCCTACCTGCCCGGCCAATCATTCCACTATGCGAGGAAAGACGTAGCCTATTTGCGATTGGCATTTGGACATCTTACCCCCGACCAAATTTCCGAGGGCATTCCAGTGCTTGCTCGTTGCTTGAATGCAGCCCGCACGAGCAATGAATCCCGCCAGTTTGAGAGTTTGTTCTAAATTTCATTAAAGGAGGACGATTAATGGAGCAGAAATTGATTCCGGGGGACAACTTTCCCCATATAAATCTCGATATCGTCGGAGGCGAATCATTGCAAATCCCTCAGGATCTAGGGGGTCAATTTAATATCGTATTATTCTATCGCGGACATTGGTGACCCTACTGCCGCCGACTGTTAGCCGGCTACGAAGAATTGATTGATCAATTTAAAGGATTAGGAACGGAGATCATCGCTGCATCTGTAGATGACGAGGGGAAAACTAGCGAGGTAGCAGAGCCACTATCCTTTCCAGTAGGCTACGGAGTCACACGACCACAAGCAGATCTTATGGGCTCGTGGTGGGATGAGTCTCGTGATTTCATACAGCCCAGCGAGTTCATCATATCTAAAAGCGGCAAAGTAATGACCTCTGCCTATAGCAGCTCACCAGTCGGTAGAATGGACCCGCAAGAAACACTATCGCTTTTGCAATTTTTAGCCAGTAGGAAACAACAGTAGATTTAGATGACGGCAAGACGAAGTACAGCGGGATAACCCGACTGAACTTCCATCCGAGGTAAGTAACCCTTTCCCACCAACATTTGGTGGGCTAGAGGCAGATTATACTGTGGACAGTTAACCACCAAGTGATGCTCTAAGTGGTAATGGACATTATACGGTGCGATAAAAGCTCTCTCGATCCAGTTTGCTTTTGTCGTTCTAGTGTTTTTCAAACGATCATCGTCACTCTCAACCGAGGCATGTTCGGCTATGTTACGTAGCCGAACAACAAGTCTGTACCAAGTTAACGAGGGCAGGAACCAGAGGAAAAAATATAGGTACCAAGCGCTCAATATTGAGAATGCAGAGAGAAAGAACACATTGATCAACATATTAGGTCCCAGCCTCATCCAAGCTGATTTTAATCTCTCCCCATAAGTGTTTCCGGAAAAAGCAGAAGAAAAAAGACGTCGATACTGCTTTAGTCCTGTCTGACCAGTCAGGTCACGCATTACCTTACGAAGAAACGACGCTTTACTGATTGGAAAAGGAGCAGACAGCTCCAAGTCTGGATCTTCCTTCTGCTGGGTGTGGAGGTGGTGTGCCATATGATAGGTACGATAGGCGTGCACCGAAGCATCCGTGTGCGCCCTATTTAAAATCCACTGGGCTACCCAATCGTTTATCTTCCTATCTTTGAACAAGGCGAAGTGAGCAGCGTCATGCGTCAAGACAAAAAGCCCCAACTGTCGGGTGCCTACAATCATAACGCCCAGTAGTATCGTAAGCGGGTTCGTCCATGTCGAAACGACCACCCAGGTGAGTACTATCACCCCCCAACAATGCACCAGGCTCCACAGACTTTTCCCAACGTCGATATGCCTTAAACGTCTCAACTCGCTTGATGTGAAAAATTCTGTAGGTCTTTGAAGTGCACTCATATTCACAGTCTAAACCGGGCTGATCTGAGTTGAAACAGTCAGCGAGAGCTGTCGCCAGCGTACCCAAAGCGTTGCTTATTCGCTCGATCCCGGATACCTAGAACAGTTGGAAGCAGCTCTCGCACTGATTTAATCAGCAGCAACAGGAACAAATGGTTATAATATCGCGCATGAATATGCCAATCGACACTGCATTGAGAGAAATCAGCTATCCCCAACAAAAAGAGCCCGAGCCTGGCTCCTCTGTTGAAATTGCTCCAGGGATTCTTTGGTTGTCGATGCCGATGCCTAGTTCACTCGCTTTTATCAATGTTTACCTCTTGAGAGATAATGGTGGCTGGTGGATAGTGGATACCGGTCTCTCGGACCAAAAAACCTCTAAACTATGGGAACGGGTTATTTCCGAAACCATAAAACCCGATAGCGTCAAAGGAATGATTTGCACGCACATGCATCCTGATCACATCGGCCAGGCTGGAGTCATCACCGAGCTATTTCGTTCAGACCTTTTCATGACCCGAACAGAGTATTACCAGGCTAGAGCATTCGCAAATAACACTGGGAACAGCCATTCGAACTGGATTGGACAGTCTTTTTATGAAAAAGCGGGTATGGACAAAGACTATCTTGCACAAGTAGGCAAAATGTGGGCGAACAGAAAAGAGGACAGCATGTCTATGCCCGGCCTACCAAGCGGCTATGAACGCATGGAAGACGGCGATACCCTGGATATCGGCGGGCGGAAATGGCAAATAATCGTAGGCTCCGGACACTCTCCTGAGCATGCTTGCCTATACTGTGAAGAAGACAGAATACTCCTATCAGGCGACCAAATACTCCCAGTTATAACGTCGAACGTGAGCGTTCACGCATCAGAACCTCGCGCAAACCCGATGAAGAACTGGATGGATTCTCATGAATATTTCCTCAGTAAAATTCCAGATGATACGTTTGTGCTGCCCGGGCACAACCTACCCTTTTTCGGAGTAAAACAACGTCTACATGATCTTATTGAACACCATGAAGAAAGAATGAGGTTGATTACTGACTATTGCGAGACCCCTCAAATTGCTAAAGATCTTTTGCCCATCCTTTTCAACAGAGCTTTGGATCCTAGACAGACCATGATGGCACTTGGAGAGGCTATTGCTCACGTGCACTTGCTTCTGGAAAGGGGTGGATTAGAGCGAATTACGCGTGAGAATGACAGCGATCTTTTCAAAACCAAGACCGCTGAGGAAAGTTCTTAATCTTCAAAACCCATGTCCGATTCCAATGATCTTGATAACGATCGCATAATCCCAAGGACTAATCACTCTGGTAAGAGCCGGCTGAAGAGGGAAATAGCGAGAACATCGTATCGGGTACTGAAATGGGGAAACGAACGCGTCCCACCAGGTATAAGAAGTCTGTGCGGCTTTGGCTTAATGATAGGCGGCATTTTTGGTTTTCTACCGATACTTGGATTTTGGATGTTTCCGTTGGGAATCGCTTTGGTGCTGCTGGATATTCCATTTACGAAAGACAAAATACTCAAAAAAATCGAGGGTCTTTCTGAACAATGGTCAGAAGCCGACGAGACAAAATAAGAATGACCACCGCAATTGCTCACCCAAATATTGCGCTGGTGAAATACTGGGGCAAGCAAAATAAGACGCTCAATCATCCAGCAAGTCCCAGCGTATCGATCACTCTGGACAGTCTGACTACTACAACAAAAGTTGCCACCTCAACAGAAACGCGCCTCGTACTTAACGGAAAAAGAATCGAAGACTTGAAAGTCGCCAACTTCTTGGATTTGTTTAGACAGCAATTTGGACTACCACCCGTGTCTGTTGAGACGGATAACAATTTTCCGACCGGTGCTGGTCTTGCGTCTTCAGCTTCAGGATTTGCAGCCCTCGTAACTGCATTGAGCGAACATTTCCAGCTCGGGCTGAATCTCTCAACATTATCCGAATGGGCTCGGAGAGGTTCTGCAAGCTCCGCAAGATCGATTTATGGTGGATTCGTGACGCTGCAAGGTCCAGACTGGAGAGCAGATCAGCTCGCTAAGGAGTCCCACTGGGAACTCGAGATTTGCATCATTGTTACAAACGAAGGCCCAAAAAAAATTTCTTCGACTACTGGGATGAAAAGTTCTGAAGCGACCTCGCCTTTTTACTTGGAATGGATAAAGACCGCTGATTCGGATTTCGAAATTGCTAAAAAAGCTATAGTCGAGCGCGACTTTATGAAGCTCTCTGAAGTGGCTGAACAAAACTGCTTAAAAATGCATAGCGTCATACACACTAGCCAACCAGCAATCAGTTATTGGGCTCCCGGCACGGTTTCGGCAATGGAACAGGTCAGAGAAATTCGGAATGCCGGCACGCCGGCCTTTTTCACGATGGATGCAGGCCCGCAAGTGAAAGTGATTTATCCCAGACAGTGCCGAGCAATCATACAAAAGAGTCTTGAAGAGCTAAAAAATGTTCGCTTAATTTGGGCAAGCATCGGTCCTGGCGCACATTTGGTTTAGGTTTAGTAGTAATGAACATGAAAGCTGTAGCACCGGGAAAAGCAGTGCTTACGGGCGAGTATTCAGTGCTTGCTGGCGGCCCCGCAGTCGTTTTGGCGACCAACTCCTTCGTATCAATCAGCTTGGAGAGTACGGGTAGCGAATCCTGGGCCTTCGAGACTTTAGGCTTCGAGAGTGTACCTGAATTGGTTAGTCCGGAGAGACTGCCAGCTTCAAGTGGTTCAAGCTTGATTTCGGCGATCCTGAAAAAATTTGGTTTCGTAACGCTACGGGACCTTTCAGACGAGGGACTACTGCCTTCTAAAATTATTACCGATAGTTCAAGCTTCTTTTTATCGGGCAAAAAATTAGGGCTCGGATCTTCCGCCGCGGTGTGCACTGCGAGTTACCGACTCCTGTGTCAGGTGCTAAATCGGGAGCCGAATATAAAAGAGGCAATAGACATTCATAGAACCTGGCAAGGCGGTGCCGGGAGCGGTCTGGATGTAGCAGCATCCTGGCATGGACAAATAATTTCTTTTCAGAATGCGGAATCTCAACAATTCTACCTACCCCCAGAAATTTGGATTGAGTTCGTCTGGACCGGCAAAAGTTCGACGACATTTGATCACATCCGTAAGTTCCAATCATTAAATGGGAAACAAAATAAAAAAGCTCTCGAAAGTCTCAAGGAATCATCCCAAACAACTAAAGAAAACTTTCATCTTCAAAATCTTCTGCATTATCAAAAAACCCTTAAAGAGTTTGACGATGCATGCGGTCTAAATATTTTTTCGCCAGAGCACAATAAGTTGGGTACTATTGCCCACCAAAATGGCCTTGCATACAAACCTTGTGGCGCCGGTGGAGGCGACATCGGCGTGGCCTTCGGCGACGACACAAACAAGGAAAATAGGCAAAGCTTCGTGGATAGCGCAACATCGGCAGGATTTGTCTGCCTCAATTTGGAGACAGCCGAGCATGGCGTCAGAGTCACTGCATAGTCCAAACAGCCGAAGCTCATCGCGGATTCCCAATTTTTTCAAAATGAGCATCAGCGAAAGGATATCTGAACTCCATCGCCGAGGGCTCCTAACCAGCGACGATGTGCATCAGCTAGTCTCAAGAGACCATCAATTAGACGCGCCGGTCGCCGACAAAATGATCGAAAACGTATTAGGTGTTTTTGGACTACCACTGGGCGTTGCACTAAATTTTCTGATTAACAACCGAGACTACGTGATTCCATTAGTAGTTGAAGAACCCTCCATTGTTGCTGGGCTGTCAGGGGCCGCGCGCATTGCCAGATTGGGTGGAGGATTCTTTAGCGACCCGGTCGACACTGTCCTTATAGGTCAGGTTCAATCAGTCGTTGATGGCGACGCTTCGAAGAAAGCTGAATTGCTACTGACTGAAAAGCTAGAAATACTCTCACTCGCAAATAGCCTGCACCCAAAGATGGTCGCCCGTGGAGGCGGCGCGATCGACATAGAAGTCTTCCATCACAAGGCGGAAGAGGATGGGAGAGAGATGGTCGTGATGCACCTGCTAGTTGACACCAGAGATGCGATGGGCGCCAATATGGTTAACACCATGTGTGAGGGCGTGGCAGGACTGGTCGAAAAAATCACTGATGGGAAGGTCTTTCTAAGAATCCTCTCAAACCTGACAGATAGGGCAATAGCTCGCACAAAGGTAAGGATTCCAGTGGCTAACCTAGAGGGCAAGGGATTCACAGGTGAATCAGTGAGAAATGGCATCGTTCTGGCAAACGATTTGGCATTGGCAGACCCTTATCGGGCAGCCACCCACAACAAGGGCATAATGAACGGTATAGATGCGTTTGCAATCGCGACGGGTAATGACTGGCGAGCAATCGAAGCCTCGGCGCACGCTTATGCTTCGCGCTCTGGACGCTATAAAGCGCTCACGAAGTGGCATAAAAAAGAGGATGGTTTTCTGACGGGGGAAATTGAAATACCTATCAAAGTGGGGACCGTGGGAGGTTCCCTAGAAACCAACCCGAGCGTTAAGATCAATCATCGACTTTTGGGTTCTCCAGGAGCAGCAGAATTGGCGGGCTTGATGAGCGCGGTTGGTCTAGCACAGAATTTCGCCGCTCTCAGGTCTTTGGCTACCAGCGGAATCAGTCAGAATCATATGAATCTGCATGCACGCAGCGTGGCCAGCAGCGCAGGCGTCTCGGAGGAGCATTTCGAGACCGTCGTCGAGCGCCTAATTGAATCGGGTGAAATAAAAGTTTGGAAAGCTCAGGAAATCGCGAAAGATATTGCGAGAAAGATAGTGCGGCCGGACAGTGCGGATCGTGAGAGCGCTTCTGGGAAGATCATTCTACTGGGAGAACATGCGGCAGTTTACGGTCGACCAGCCATTGCTCTGCCCATCCCACTAGCCGTTGAAGCGAGCGTGCGTAAGCGTTCATCTGTGTCGAATAAAGGCATCGATGTAATTATCCCCAGATGGGGTGTAGAGCAAAAAGTCGTTCCCGAAGCGCCGGGAATCCCAGGTATTATGGCTCAGCTCATCCACAACCTGGAACTCTCGAAAGAAGCAATGACAATCGAGGTATTTCCGAATGTTCCTAAGGCAATGGGTTTGGGGGGATCATCAGCCCTTGCGGTGGCAATTATTAAGGCTCTCAACAAAACTTACGAGCTAGCTCTCAAAGACGCAGAAATAAATGCTTTAGCCTATAAGTGCGAGCAAGCGGCGCACGGCCAAGCGTCTGGTGTAGACAACACCGTGGCAACATACGGCGTGCCGCTATTTTATCAAAAAGAAAGAGATGACCCTCACTTTGAGACTCTCACTCTTGGCCAACCTTTAGAACTGGTAATAGGAATAACCGGTAAAGAAAGTCTTACGGCAGAGATGGTAGCCAGGGTTAGGGCCTCCTGGAATCAACACAAAGGCCGATATGAGAGCATTTTCGACCAGATTGGAAGCCTCACCAATCAGGCAAAAGACGCAGTGCAATCTGGCCAGCTGTCTGAATTGGGGGAACTCATGAATTTATGCCATGGATATCTGAACGCGCTTCAGCTATCGACGCCAGAAATCGAAGAACTGATTCACTTAGCAAGAATCAACGGTGCTGTAGGCGCCAAACTTTCAGGGGGTGGAGGTGGAGGATCAATAGTAGCGCTCTGCCCTGACAGCGCCAATCAAGTAGCGCGAGCGATTGAAAAGGCCGGATACAAATCAATCAGCGTCAAGGTAGATGAGTGAAGATCGTTGGCATTAATCTCCCCGCATCGCCGATCGGTTTTAGCATTTAATAAATTAGAGTCCAATTGACTTTGGGCATTTAAAATACCGATCTTATGTAGCCAAATTCATTGAAGATTTTGAATAGACTGAGTCTGAATAAGATGTAAATAACCTACCAATACGACTCCCAACCCCAATATCTTGGCAGTCGATCATAACTATATCGTCTCGAGCCACGTTAGAACTTTGACAGCTACAGCTATTGATAAGCCTAAAAAACCCCCGTAATTTGTCAGACAAGATTAGGCGGGAGAATAATCTGATGACAGTTGATGCAAGAGTTGCAGTTTTATACCCAAAGGAAAATGAACTAAAGATCGAGGAAATCACTTTTCCATCTCCCGAACCGGACCAGGTGATCGTCAAACAATTTGCCTCAGGCGTATGCCATTCGCAACTTCATCAAATACATGCACCGAGAGAAAAACCGGTCATCCTGGGACACGAATCGACTGGACTGGTTATCGACGTAGGCGCGAACGTGAGCCACGTTGCGCCCGGGGATACGGTGCTGGTGACATGGGTCCCCAGAGACGCGGCTAAAGCGGAGCGCCCCGCAGTTGCAGCAATACTGGACATACGAGGTCAGGTTGCCATTTCTCAAAACGTCTTTACCTGGGCCGATCATACGATCGCGGACGAACAATATGTCGTCAAAGTTGACTCAGATATACAAAGAGACGTTACATCGATCATTGGATGCGCTGTAATGACGGGAGCTGGGGCCGTTATCAATACGGCAAAAGTAGGCGAAGATGAAAGCGTAGCTGTATTCGGAGTAGGTGGCGTTGGTCTCTCAGCAATCGTTGGGGCTAAAGTTGCCAAAGCTCATCCTATTATTGCGATTGATTTAGATGATCAAAAATTAGCCTTTGCGAAAAAATTTGGAGCTACCCATACAATTAATGCGACGAGAGAGGATCCGGTAATCGCTATACACAAACTGACTGCGAACGAATCAGAGTTCAATTTTAGAGGTTTGCCAGTTTCCGGAGCAGATCATGCTTTTGATTGCATCGGTTTAAAAAGCACCATGGAACAAATCGTTCCATCAGTCAGATCCGGTACTTTCGGTTCCCGACAAGGAGGCCAGGCCGTACTGGTCGGCGTACCAACGACACAAGTGGAGCTTTTAGCGATCGATTTACTGATTAGTGAGAAACAATTCCTTGGGAGTATTGGTGGCTCCTGCGCTCCAGATAGAGATTTCCCAACGTTCCTTGACTGGCACAAAAAAGGAATCTTGGACCTCAACGCTCTGGTGACCGCTAGATATCCTCTAGAGGACATCAACGAAGCGATCGCTGCTTTAGAGAATGGAGAGATAGATGGCCGCGCAATATTGGAGTTTTAACGTTTGGAGGGACTAAGACTCCATCTCACTAAGAACATCTGCAAATAAACCTAGGGCAGAATCTCTGAAAAGTGCCATGTTTTCGTTGCGTCGATCCTTACCAGTTTGGATAAACAGACTGGAGGAAAGTGGCCCTACAACACCGATAACACAAGAGCCTGGTTCAAACCCATAGACGCTTCCTCCGGGTCCAGCTATGCCCAGTTCCGCGATTGCCCAGTCAGTCTGCATTTTCTGCTTCGTATTTTGGGCAAAATTCAAGGCCATCTCTTCACTCATCGGGGAGAGCCCTTCAACTGTTTCTTTGGTTATGCCTAATAAATCTCCACGCACTGAGCGAGCGTAAGGGACTACCCCTCCTACGAAATAAGAGGAGGCGCCTGGAACGCTCAATAATCCGGCAGAGATAAGCCCTCCTGTAGAGGTCTCTGTCACAGCGACGGTTTCCTTCCTGCTAGAAAGAATACTAGCGATCTTCAGGAGATTATCCGTTACATCTTCCAAAAGAATTTCCGTAACGTAATGTTTAAATCAACTTAACGGTCGGTTTTTTGATCCGCAGCTAACGATTTGCATAGCGACAGCGTTACTAGCAGCACGATCACGAACAACGGAACCGAGGAGACTGTGACCGCCGATTTCAAGGAATCCAATCCTCCGACATATATAAGGGTGATCGGCAATACACCTAGTAAACATGCCCAAAAAACTCGATGCCAACGCTCCGGGTGTTCATCACGACCCAAATCTTTCGTTGCACAGGCAGCAATCGTATAGGAGGCTGAGTCATAGCTGGTTGCAGCAAAGATAACGCATACAACAGTAAACAAGAAAATGACGATCCCAGATATCGGGAGTGTACCAAGTACTGAAATAATTGCGGTATCGCCACCACCTGCTTCTAATATTTCCACTACCGGTAAAAGATTATTAAATTCCAGGTAGACCGCATAGTTTCCTAGAATGGCGAAGAAGGCGGCCGATCCAAGAGTCCCGTAACCTATACACCCTAAAATGACCTGCCTGATCGTCCTGCCGCGAGAGATTTTTGCAATAAAAATGCCCATATAGGGCCCCAACGCAAGCCACCAGGCCCAATAAAAAACCGTCCAACCCTCAACAAAGCTTGAGGTTTGAGCTGAATCCGTCCAAGTGCTCATACGGATAAAATTATGGAACATATGTCCTGCGCTCTCGAAACCAAGCTCGACGATAAATAAAGTTGGTCCAACTAAAAAAATAAACAGCAATAGGACTATCGCTAATGAGACATTTAAGTCGCTAAGCCGCTTTATCCCCTTCTCTAGACCAAACCAGACACTAATAGAAAAAATCGCAGTGACGAAGAGTATGACTATAAACTCCAGGGCAAAGCCCAGGGCAGCCTGGTCCAAAGAAAGAATCTGACTAATGCCAGTAGAAATAAGCGGTATCGCCAGTCCAAAACCAGTGCTGCATGCTCCGACTAATCCGATAACAAAGCATAGGTCGATTAATCGGCCCAGAGGTCCGTCGGTAAGTTTGCCTAGAATCGGCCTACAGGCTTCACTTAATCGAAGCGATGCTCCTCGTACATGATAGCTATAACTCATTGCCACACCGGGAAGGCAATATAAAGCCCAACCTATTGGTCCCCAGTGGAAAATCGGATAGCTGGTTGACCACGAGAGCGCCTCAGCAGTGCCTGGCTCAACATCAAACGGAGGGCTCTGGAAATAATGGGTCCATTCGATAGTGCCCCAATACAGAATCGATGTGCCAATTCCTCCACAAAAAAGCATCGCCGACCAACTAAATGTTGGGAAGTCTGGCTCTACGTTACCCAACTTAATATTCCCAAATTGACTCGCGGCCAAACCCAAGAGAAATAACAAAGCTCCGAATGAGCCCATAAGGTAGAGGACCCCAAAATTATGCGTAAGTTCGTCAAACACTTTGGCAAGGAGCATCTTCGCTTCGGTAGGGTACGCCGCTAACGGAGCGCATAATCCAATGATGACTAGAACGCTTCCAACGAAGATCAAACGATCTACACCTTCGGGCAAGAATCGCTGTGCCAGGCTGGAATCTTTGGCAAGAATTTCGGTCATCCCGCTCCTATTAATCTCCTCGTTCGATCACCCTAGCGCACAGCAAGGTAAATGCAAGGATCAATATTTAGACAGCGTTCTAGATTAGGATCCTTGGTAAACTCAGCTCATGAGCGAAAAGACACTCACAAATGAATTCAGCGCAGAAAAACCTTTATGGGACGACGCCCTAACCCTATGTAGAGACATGCAAAGGGGGGATATATCTTCTGAAGAACTGATGAGCAATATTTATCGTCGGATAGGGGCGATCAACCCCTATGTTAATGCAATAGTGAATCTTTTGGACGAAGAGGCCGCGATGGAGCTCGCGGTATTAGCTGATCACGTCCCGATATCTGATCGAGGGCCTTTGCACGGTATTCCTCTGGCCCCTAAAGATGCTATCGCTGTGAAAGGATTCCCTACGACGAGGGGGTTTGCTCCTTTTGCAAAAAAGATTGAAAAAGAAGACGAGCTACTTACCTCTCGTCTACGCGAAGCCGGCGCAATATTCATCGGACATACCAATATGCCTGAATTTGGCCTTGGCTCGAATACCTTCAATTCCGTGTTCGGTGCGACAAGGAATCCCTACGATGTGACTCGAAGCGCGGGGGGCAGCAGTGGCGGCGCTGCGGTCGCTTTAGCGACAAAAATGCTTCCCTTGGCTGATGGCAGTGATATGGGTGGTTCGCTTAGAAACCCTGCAAGCTTCTGTAATGTGGTTGGGTTTCGACCCTCTATCGGCAGAACACCTAGAAACCCAGGGTTGGGTTGGTACGGCAGATTGTCGACGACTGGACCCATGGCACGTTCGGTCGCAGACTCAATTTTGTTGATGTCTGTCATGGCAGGCCCCGATACTAGGGACCCTCTAACACTTCCAGAATCTGGCGAATACTTTTTGGATGCATTAGCGGCAAGAAAAATAGATGGCAGCCAACCACTAAAAATAGCGGTTAGTCCCACCCTGGGCGGGTTACCTATTGATCAGAGCGTCCTTTCGATTATTGATGAAGCTGGAAAAATGTTTTCAAAACTCGGTGCAGAAGTCATCTTCAAAGACCCACCTCTTGAAGATGCTATGGAGTGTTTCCAAACCCAAAGAGCTGTGGGGCTGAGAGGACTTGGGAATCTGCTGGAGAAAACTGTCCCCAACTGGCGAGAGTTTACTAAAGACAGCGCAATTTGGAATGTTGAAAAGGGCTTTAGCTTAAAGATAGAAGATATGATTCGTGCAGAGGCCACGAGAACCCGAATCTTCGAGGATATCAGTGAATACTTTAGGGAGTTTGATGCATTACTGCTCCCAGCTGCTCAGGTACCGCCGTTTGACCTGTCTCAAGAATGGATTAGTGAGATCGCAGGGGTTAAATTAGATACTTACATCGATTGGATGTCGGTCTGCTGCATGATAACAGTAACAGGTTTGCCGGCTATATCCGTGCCAGGTGGTTTTACTAAAGAGGGCTTGCCAGTGGGGATTCAGCTTGTTGGGAAACCGAACGGCGATTTAGAATTACTTAAAATAGCTAACGCTTATGAAGCCGCAACAAAGCACTATACTCGAGTGCCAGAGCTTTTCTAATTAGGGTGATTAATGAGTAAAGAACTACCGAAACTCTATTCTATGACAAGCATAAGCATTGCAAGCGCACTTGGCTCTATATTAGCAGGAGGCTATATGCTCTATTCAAATTACCGTGCCCTCGGTATGAATCAATACTCCGGTTATATTTTTGCTCTGTGCGTAGTTATCTTTCTTGTCTTCATGGGAATATCTTCTTCGCTAGCCCCTGCCACCGGAGAGACTATGACAATAAACCATATGTGGTCCACTTTTCTAATTTTGTCGGTTGCCCAGGGCATCACGGGCACTTTGCTCACCCATTTCTCTCAGGGTGGAATGCTCGAAACGTTTAAGAAAGACATGCAGGGAACTTATCAAACAATAACTCAAAGTTTTTTGGTCATCGTGTCTTTCAATTTTATAGTCCCTTTCATTCTGATAGCTCTACTTTTCCCTCTCGGACTGATAACAGGCCAGAATCCTTAGCCGATCATTCAGTGTTAAGACGATTTCATTCGGCTAGAGAATTCTTCCGTTGAATTCACGTTGGGGTAGTCAATCGATGGTTGCGAGCACCCCAAAAACTGACACAAGGGCTCCCACCCTTCACCTGGCTCGTAGACTAATAATTTTGAGGAGGGCACTTCATCGATGACAGACTGATTATGTTTTTCATATTTATCAATGACAAAGTCTTTTTCTGACATTCGATCGTCAAAAATCCCATCCCAAATAACCTCAAAGACCATGCTAGATCTATCCTGTGCCACTTTATCCAAATTTTCGTTCGATCTCGCTAGTTCCCTCCCTTTTACAGAAGCAGGCCAGATTGTATTGATGACGCTCTCATACCAGTCGTCTGCATCTCTCTTTGTCAAAATTATCTTAGCTTCCGGAAAAGCTCGTAGCTGCTCCCTCCAGTAATTGCAGGAAGGCCAGTCCACTGCTGCTTTATATCCCTGAAATAACAAATGCCAATCGACATTTTCCCCCGCCGCGGCTTTTCGCCAAGAGCTTATATGATGGGAAACCTTTGGAATTTCCATCATGTGATAACATTTGTTGAACCCTAGCTCCTCCAGCGCAAACTTCAACGATAGAGTCCCTGTCCGCCCAAACCCAGCGCCTATTATTTCCAAACCCATTTATGTTCACTAAGAGTCAATTTATTTAAGAGTATGTGGCCATTCTTGGATTAGGCGCAATGGATCTTTTCATCTGTCACAAGGCTAAAAAGATGGTAGTTTTTAAATTCAAATCGCGAAAAAAAAGAAATCCCTCCTTTTCAAGAGTTAGAGAACATGTGGTCAGCGCACAGTAATATTCTAGGATTCACAAAGTTCGATCGATATCTTAGTTTTCAAATCTTTAAGGCCGTTTTAGCAGTCACGTTGGGTTTCACTGCGCTCGTTTCGATGTTTGCATTTCTCGAGGAATTATCAGATGCGGCACACGGATACCAATTAACCGAAATAGCGGTTTTCGTTCTCTCATCTACACCGAGGAGGCTGGGTGAAGTTCTAATATTTTCAACTTTTATGGGTTGCTTAATCGCTCTTGGCGAACTGGCGGAGAATAGCGAAATTCAGGCTGTCAGGCTCATCGGCTCTTCCCCATGGAGACTCTATATCGGAATCCTTCCCGCCATAACAACTTTTATACTAGCCAGCTTCCTTCTGAGCGAGTTCGCTACTCCCAAGTCCGACGCTTTCGCACAAAAGTACAAAATGCTTAATCAAAGCAAAGAAGACTCGTCCATGATGGAGCGAGATGTTTGGATCAAAGATCAAGAGAGATTTATTCGAATCGGCGCAGCCGGTTTTGATGGATCGGGGGATCCTTTTTTTGAAGATATTTACGAATACTCGCTGAATCCTTCCGATGACAGTTTTAGGGCCATTCAGGCAAGCTCCGCTAAATTCGCTGACAACCTATGGACCCTGCACTCGGTCGAACTGACGTCTAAATCAGGTAATTTAGTTTCGACCGAATCTCATAAGGTGTACCCGTGGGAACTGCAACAAACTCCTGAACAACTGATCAACAAGACAATCCAGCAGCCGAAAAGGAGATCAATAAGTGACCTGAGCAGGCAGATTTCTCTTCAACCTGAATCAGAGGATCATCAGACTCACAAAATTCTCATACTAAGTCGGATCCTGAGCCCTGCGATGTACGCAGCAATGGCTCTCTTAGCTCTTTCACTATCGCTGGGAGCGGTTAGAAAGACGGGAATGGGCCCAAGATTAGCTGTGGGCCTTTTTATCGGGCTTAGTTTTAAATATCTTCAAGACTTTTTGATCCCGATGACCTTAGTCTTTAATTTTCCTCCCCTGATGGTAGCTATCGTCCCGGTGTTTATCTGTGCTTCAGTCGCCTTTTTCCTCATCAACCGCTACGCTTGATTCGTTTATTTCTAGCGACAGCTCGGCCACTCGGAGCTCACCTTCTTTTGTTTGCCCCCCGCCCAACAAAAATCTCGTCATTGCCTTAGGCGCCTCCTCAGTTCTCAGTAGTTGTTGGAACAAATAAGCCTCTTGCTGGAGACCCATATTCAAGGGCATCTCGTGGTTATTGATCGACCTTTTCGCCAAACGGACCGCTGGATTTGGATAGAGGGAAATTCTTCTCGCTAGGGTAGCTACCTTTTCTTCAATTTCGTCGGGTTCATACAGCCTATTCAGAAAGCCCCAATTTTCCAACGTTACCGAATCAATGTCCTCGGCACCTAAGATCACCTCTATAGCTCTACCTCTGCCAATTATTCGGGGTAACCGCTGTGTACCGGATCCGCCAGGCAGGATTCCAAGAGGAACTTCCATTTGATTAAGAATAGTTTTGTTTTTTACGCCGAAGCGCATGTCCATACTCGCAACGAGTTCACCACCACCTCCGCCAACTCGCCCCTCTATTTGCGCTATCGTCACCTTTTCCATGTTCCGCAGTCTTTCGCACATCAAGTGAAAGGCGTTGAGCTCTGGGTGGGGCCTCACCTCTCCCTCTAGGGGAAACTTCAAAATTTCGCTGACGTCGAAATGAGCGATGAAAAAATCTGGGTTCGCGCTTTTAAAAAGAATCACCGACACCCCTTTCTCATCAGCCATTTTTTCAACAAACTGAGAAAGCTCTCGGTACAGGTCAAGCGTGATGAGATTTATCGGCGGATTATTGATAACAACCGTGACCAGACCCTCTCGCTTCTCTACCTTCAATAACTTCCATTCCATAAAAATCTCCTACGATAACGAGTCGTTTATGTAAATCTTTTACCAGCTAGTTTGATGATCGATAATTACGTAGTGGACATCAAAACGCAAAATCGACGGCAACGTGGCTATACACTTTTTCTGCTACTCCTGGTCTTTATCGCAAGTCATATAGACCGCCAAATAGTAGCTATTCTCCAAGAGCCTATAAGGATTGCTTTCGATCTGACTGATACCCAATTGGGAATTTTGACCGGTTTTGCGTTCGCCCTTTTTTATGCAACTCTCGGGATGCCCATGGCAATGTGGGCGGACCGGAGAAATAGACGAAATCTGATTGCGTTTTCAATCTCCCTGTGGAGTGCGATGACCGTTGCCTGCGCGGCTGCAGGCCAATATTGGCAATTACTGGCGGCACGAATAGGTGTCGCTGTTGGAGAAGCGGGGTCTAATCCACCTTCTCACTCAATTATTGCTGATCTGTACGAGCCGGCAGAGAGAGCCACTGCAATGGCAATTTTTGGCCTTGGAGTCAATTTCGGAATTATGTTTGGCTTCTTAATCGGAGGATGGGTAAATGATTGGGTCGGTTGGAGGTGGGCTTTCGTTATTGCAGGTGCTCCTGGCCTGTTGATAGCTCTCGCCGTGAGATTCACTATGAAAGAGCCACCAAGAGGTCTTTCGGATGGATTAACGTCCGAAATCAAACCACCCCCTTTTTTCCTAGTTGTTAAAACCATGTGGCGAGACAACCGCATTCGACAACTTTTGTTGAGCAACTCTCTGATTTCTATGGCTGGCTACGCCGCCATCGCTTGGGCACCGGTCTATTTTCAGCGTATCCACGGGTTCAGCACGAGCGAGTCAGGCACGTTCCTGGCCTTAGGTATAGGATTAGGCGGCGGCCTCGGTACATTCTTAGGCGGTGCGCTGGCAGATAAACTATCGAAAATCTCAGAAGGTTGGAGGGCTTGGATTGTGAGCTTCTCGATTTTGGGTTACCTGCCAGCGGGCTTACTCTGCTATCAAAGCGTAGATCCTTTCTGGGCAATATTTTGGTTCACGGGACCCGCAGCTCTCGGCGGGGTATACATCGGCGTTAATTTCGCAATTCTACAGTCTCTTGCAGCGGTCGAAATGAGAGCTGTGATGGCTTCAATAAACCTCTTCGTCCTAAACATAATAGGCCTAGGCTTGGGAGCCTTTAGTGTCGGCCTCATCAGCGACCTAATGTCGGACACAGCCGGAGTTGATTCACTACGGTACGGTCTGATATTCACCCTCCTCCTCATGTTATGGGGGGGGATCCATCAAACTAGATTGGGCTTCTTACTGAATAAATCTCAAGAATTAAGCCGGTAATTCATTGAAGTTCGCGATTATCTTACCTACCAGGCCGTACTTCACTGACTCTTCAGCACTCATCCAGCAATCCCTCTGTGTGTCTTCAGTGACCTTCTTGAGGGTCTGACCGGTCCTTTCCGCAATAATTCCGTTGATCCTCTCACGGGTTTTCAAAATCTCTTGAGCGTGTATCTCTATATCCGATGCATCGCCACCAAAACCACCGCTTGGTTGATGAATCAGGAATCGGGTATTTGGCAAACAGAATCGTAGTTTCTTGTCCGTCGCGAGGTAAATGTGCGTTGCTATGCTACCTACCCAACCCGTCCCTACTATCCTCACATCAGGTTTTATATACTGAATAAGATCGAAAATCGTGTCGCCAGATTCTACATGCCCACCCGGTGAGCCTATGTAGAGCGTTATTGGATCATCGTTCTCAAAAGCCAGCCCTAAAAGTCGCTCGGACATTTTCCTAGCCACGTCCTGGTTAATTTCCCCAAAGAGTGTCAGCGTCCGATTTTGTAAGAGTGTATTCTCCAGCCTATTGAAACTTTTTGCTGCATCGCTCAACGACTGTCCCTCATCTGTCTCGTTTTTTCCTGCCATCTGATGATCCTTAATACTGCCTGCATAGCTTTTCTATAAAAAACACCACATGCGCTGCCTCGGCTACCGCTAGAGATCGAAAAAAGTATGGTGTACGGTGATATCGTAGGGTCAAAAAGGAAAATTTCAATGCCACTAGCTCCAGAATATAGGGCAATGCTCGATCAACTGGCCGCAGGAGATCCAACACCCAGCATCAGCGAACTACCCATAGATGAAGGAAGAGCTCTTTACCGAGCGATGCGTCCCGTGAATGAGGATATAAAAGTTTCCACCATACGAAGTGAATCCGTGTCGGGACCAAACGGACCCATCCCTGTAAGGGTCTATCAACCCGGTATGACAACGGGGGTTTTGATTTTCTTTCATGGTGGCGGATGGGTTATTGGAGATCTAGATACGTCGGATGCTGTTTGCAGAGAGATCAGCACGATCGGTGAACTCAATGTTATTTCTGTCGACTATAGATTGGCTCCGGAGCATATTTTCCCTGGGGCAGTGGAAGATTGTTTCGCCGTCACCAAATGGGCTAACGAAAATATGGAAGCGGTCAATGGGAACGGCAAGATAGGCGTCGCTGGTGAGAGTGCTGGCGGCAACCTAAGCGCTGTTGTCAGTAGATTGGTCCGTGATCAATGTGATTTTGATCTTACTTATCAATGCCTGCTCTATCCAGTAACGGATTCAGACCTGACGCGCAAATCCTACCAGGAGAACGGCGAGGGATTTATGCTTGATACAAGCGTAATGAAATGGTTTTGGGATACGTATTGCCCGGATAACGAGCAGAGACTGGACAACCGAGCCACACCAATAAACTCAACCAACCTGACCGATCTCCCAGCGGCTCTGACCGTTGTCGCCGAATTCGATCCTCTCAAAGACGAGGGTTTAGCTTACGCTCAGAAGTTGCTGGAAGCGGGCAATGATTCAGAAATCCTCATATGCGAGGGAATGCTCCACGACTTTTGCGGTATGGCAACATCTTTTGAAAGCGCCAGGAAGTATTTCCTTCAAATCATTTCAAAAATACAAGCACGCCTTGGCAACTAAGGAGCCCCGTATGCTGTACCTAGTTTTATGTAAAGATTTTCCCAAATCCTCACAGTTACGGGTCTCGACTCGACCTGAGCACCTAAATTATCTGGATTCCTTTGAAGTTAGATTTGCGGGGCCTTTTATGTCGGATACAACCGGAGAAATGATTGGTTCCCTTATCGTCCTTGAGGTAAACAGCTTAGAGGAAGCAAAACAGTTCGCGGCGAACGACCCTTATAATCAAGCGGGCCTTTTTGAATCGGTCGAAATTAAGCCATTTAAACAAGTTATACCTGGAGATTCTTGATGGGGAAAGCAATTGTGGCCGGCGTCGGTCCAATACAAGGTTTAGGCGCGAGCTTATGCGCGAG
>CAJXCK010000004.1 GCA_913051785.1 uncultured Gammaproteobacteria bacterium | reverse complement strand
GCGAAGCTATACGCACACTGTCGTTCTATGGCCTGGTTTTGGCGTTTGGATGTTTCGCGGTCAATATAGTAGTTGTACTTCTCCTCAGTGAGGATTATCTAGCTGATAGTGGTTTCGGGCGGGGCATCGGAGCTTGGGCGATCGCCATCGCATCCGTGCCAGCGATGTTATCAAAGCCTTTGTGGGGAGTACTCATTGATAAACATCCCGCAAAGCCACTCGCTGCTTTATCAGCGTCAGCAACCGGTTTCTCACTTGCGTTAATAGTTTTTGCGGCGCGCTCTGATGATCTAATACTCGTTTATATCGGATATATGCTCTTAGGCCTGGGTTGGGGCGGAATGCTGCCAATGCAGGAGGTAATTTGGGCATCATTCTTTGGTCGACGATATATTGGCTCCATAAGAGGTGCGGCCATGCCGTTCTCCTTAGCCTTAGGCGCTCCGATTCCCTGGCTCGTCTCCTACTATCGAGATTTGACAGGCGGTTATCACGAAGCTTTCTTTGCCGTGGCAGCGCTAAATATCATGTCGGGGATCATGATCTTTTTAGTACCGAAGCCGACGCGATCTATTTAGAATAACGCACGTTTTGGTATAAAGTTTTTTACAATGATTCGTTGCACTCCAATTGGAGCGGTTGGTGCTGAAGTCGATGGCATCGATCTGAATATGATTTCAGATGATGATCTGGAAAATCTAAAAGCACTTTTCGCAGAGAAAGGTCTGTTATTTTTTAGAGATCAGGAGCTCTCTCCAGATGCTCATCTGGATTTTGCAAAAAAATGGGGGCCAATTAATGTCAATCGATTCTTCACACCCGTTGAAGGCTATCCGAGTATCGCCGAAGTCAGGAAAGAACCTCAGCAAAAATACAATATAGGAGGGAACTGGCATACCGATCACTCGTATGATCAGATACCGGCATTAGGATCGATGTTGTACGCTAAGGAATTACCAACGCTAGGAGGAGATACTCTTTTTGCTGGCTGTGCCGCAGCTTTCGATACCCTATCTGAGGGAATGAAAATCACTCTACGTTCGCTTCGTGCCGTGCATTCTTCTAGACATGTCTTCGGAAAATCTGCTGTGATACCGGAGGATATGACAGATATGTTTGGCAACGCGGATAGAGCGTTTCAGGACGCTGAGCACCCTGTAATTATTGAACATCCCTTATCTGGCCGTGAGACCTTGTACGTAAATCCAGGATTTACTACTCGGTTTGTTGGTTGGACGGAGAAGGAGTCTAATTCCCTCCTGGCCTTTCTTTACGAGCACATTTCTCGTCCAGAACACACCTATAGGTTCCAGTGGTCAAAAGGAGCCTTAGCTTTTTGGGATAATCGGGCCACCTGGCATTTGGCTGTAAATGATTATCCTGGGGAGACACGCCTGATGCACCGAATTACGATAGAAGGTGAGCCGCTGGAGCCTTGAAGCCCTAGTCCATCTTATCGAAACACTCTCTAATTTCCTCGATATAGATGTCTGGCTGCTCGAAGGCCGCAAAATGCCCCCCTTTATCTTTAACTGTCCAGTGCACGATATTGGTATACATTTTCTCCGCAAATCTTTTGCTTGTTCTAAATATCTCTTTCGGGAATACGGTGCCGCCCATCGGCACATGAACCTGCGTAGGTTGAGGTCCCCTTCCGAAACTATGCCAATATAATCGCCCAGAGGACGCGGCTGTTTGGTTGATCCAATACACCATAATATTGTCAAGCATCTCATCTTTGCTAAGAACGTTTTCTGGATCGCCATCGCAATCAGTCCAAGACCAATATTTTTCCAGAATCCAGGCGGCCTGCCCGCTTGGTGAGTCCGTTAACGCGTATCCCAAGGTCTGAGGGCGGGTCGCTTGTTGCTTGGAGTAACCCGAGTCCCAGTCTTGATAATGCTTTAATCCGGCAAGGCCAGAGAGTTCTAACTCGGTCAAATCTTCAGCATTTGGATCAGGAGGAACTGTAATCATATTCAGATGAATGCCAGCGCAATGCTCCGGGTCTTGCCTTGCGATTGCAGAAGTGATTGCAGAGCCCCAGTCACCGCCTTGCGCAAAATAGCTGCTGTAGCCGAGTTGGGCCATCAGTTTTGAAAAGGTTTCTCCCATTTTTTCCACGCTCCAACCGGTTTGTGCAGGCTTGCCTGAAAATCCATAACCGGGTAGTGAAGGTATAACTAAATGGAAGGCAATTCTGTCATCCAGCCCAAATTCTTGGGGTTCAGTGAGCGGACCGATCACTTTCAGGAACTCTACTATCGACCCAGGCCAGCCGTGACTAAGAAGTAGAGGCCTAGCATGGGTGTGACTAGATTTAACATGAATAAAGTGAAGGGATAAATCTTCTATTGGAGTATGGAAGTTGTCATATTGATTTAATCGGCGTGCAAGGCGTTGAAAGTCATATTCATTAAGCCAGTAATCCATTAACTTTTTTTGGTAATCGAGTGGGACGCCTTGTGTCCAATCGTCTACTGTTTCCTTGTCGGGCCAACGCGTGCGAGACAGTCTGTCTTTTAGATCGAAGATAACATCTTCGGCGATTTCAATTTCAAACGGAGTGATTTCGCTCATACTTTTTCCTATAGACTGAGATTTATAACGAAGAACAGATGTGACCGCCGTCTACTACCACGACCGAGCCAGTCATATACTGTGAGGCATCGCTGGCAAGAAGCAGTAAAGGCCCATCAAGCTCGGGGAATTCACCGAATCTCCTCATAGGAATGCCTTTTTTAAACTCTTCTGACATTGGTGATTCGAGCAAAAGCCGACTGAGGTCGGTAAGGAAATATCCAGGGGCCAACGCGTTTACACGTATATTGAATTTTGCTGCCTCCAGTGCCATGACCTCGGTCATCCTGGTCAACCCGCCTTTGGAGACCGCATATGAAAATTGGCCCTTGATTGTTCGCGAATCTGTTATAGAAGAGATCATTATGATGTTTCCGCACTTGAACTCTTTTTTTATGATCAAATCGGTATATATCTTAGAGGCCAACCAGGCTGATTTCAGATTAGTGTCTATAACGTAATCCCAATCCTCCTCCTCAGTTGTTTGATAAGTTTTTGCGCCTGCTTCTACACCAGCATTGTTGATCAGGACGTCACACGCGCCATAGGTCTCTATTGCCGTTTCAAGAAAGTTGGACACGCTCTCTTTCTTAAGAACATCCAATTCGCACGCTTTAGCATGTCCGCTTGCTTGCTCTATTTCTCTGACACACTGTTCGAGCTTGTCTTTTCTGCGCGCGCCAATTACCACTTTAGCGCCTTTTTGGGCTAAAACTTGCGCAAAGTGATACCCAAAACCAGATGAGGCCCCGGTAATAGCTACAACTTTATCTTTTAATTGGAAGGGGTCTTCAGTCATCTCTTTCCCGCGCTTACCTATAAACAGCTTATAATTTCCGCGTAATAAATCATAGCTTGCCCAATAGTTGAGCATTTCTTTTTTCAGAACAAGACGCTCCTCGATAGGAATTTAAATATGACGATACTTCGTTCAGCTTTATACATGCCTGGCATAAACCAAAAAGCAATGGATAAGGCTTTGACACTGGACTGTGACGCGGTCATTTTAGATTTAGAAGATGCAGTGAGTGCATTAAAAAAAGATGACGCGAGGCAATTAGTTAAACGTCAAATCGAAAACAATGATTATGGACCAAAGGAGGTCGTTGTTCGGGTAAACGATCTGAACACAAAATGGGGTGAGTCCGATGTTGCCGCCGTCGCGAATGCTCATATCCAAGCGATTCTTGTTCCCAAAGTTTCTGAAATTAGAGATATCAACCGGATGGTAGAGCTTCTTGATGCATATGGATCGGAGTTACCAGTATGGATTATGGTTGAGACACCACTGGCTATAATCAATGTAAACGAATTAGCCTGTCAGCCTAGAGTCTCTACATTGGTTATGGGTACGAGTGACCTTGTTACGGACCTTGGCGCAGAGCATATAGAAGACAGGCATAATATAAGTTACGCGCTTCAGCGCTCTATAATGGCTGCAAGAGCCTTCGGGAAGTTGATTTTAGACGGTGTTCATCTGGATTTTCGAGATCTCGATTCTTTCCACAACATTTGTCGTTTGGGGAGGTCAATGGGATTTGATGGGAAAACTTTAATCCATCCTGATCAGATTCTGGTTGCGAATCAGGCCTTCTCGCCGAGTGAGGCTGAACTTGAGAAAGCGAAGAGGCTGATTGATGCGTGGCGTTCGGCACAGGCTCAGGGCTCTGGAGTGGTCGAGTTAGAAGGATCGCTGGTGGAGTCATTGCATGTGGAAGAGGCGAAGCGCTTGCTAGATTTTTTTTCCGAGGTCGCGGACCGAGCTGATTAACTATCCACCGGATACTGGGCGATTCCCCAGAGTTTTAAGTCCGAGTTTCGGTAACTTTTTGCTGAACCGATGGTGCATACCTCTTATTTGATGAGGTATCGCCAGCATTGCCGGAGTCGTGACAAGAGTTAGCGCAGTGGCAAATGTAAGTCCCGATGCAATCGCTTGAGTGAGAGGGGTCCAGAAAGATGACATCATCCCAGCTTGTTGGATCTCCCTATTAATAAGGTCAACACTCATATTGTTGGCCAAAGGAATCAACCCACAAACTGTTGTTATTGTGGTTAAAAGAACTGGTCTTAATCGTTGTGCACCCGTTCTGACAATAATATCTATATAGTCTGCGTTTGGGCTTTCCCTTTTCAGTGTATTGTAAGTGTCGATCAGCACTATATTGTTGTTAACAACGATACCGGCTAAAGCAACGATTCCCGTGCCTGTTAGAATTGCGCTAAAGGCGTTACCCGTTACCAGCAGTCCGATAAAGACTCCCGCAGTTGAAAGTACTACGGCAAAGAGCACAAGGGCTGACTGATAAAAGCTGTTAAATTGGGTGACCATTAGTACGAACATAAGGAGTAAGGATAGACCGAAGGCGGCTCCCACGAATTCGATTGACTCGTTTTGTTCTTCGTTAGCACCTCTGAATTTGATGCGAAGTTCCGGATGCCAATCTTGGTTTCGTACCCAGGCTTCTATTTCTTTTACTTTATTATCTGGTATCACACCAGTTTCGACATTCGCTCGAATGTTTTTAACGGGTATCCCATCCCTCCTCTCTACCGTGGTAATTCGTTGAGCGGGTTCCAGTCTTACAAAGTTCGACATTGGCACTAGCCCGTTGTTAGTGCTGATCTTGAGTTTTTCGAAAGCCAGCAAGCCGCGCTCTTCTCTGGGATACCTAACTCGAATATCAACAGCATCATCCGCCCGCTCCGGTCGGTATTCGCCAACCTTGATACCATTAGTTATGAGTTGTATCGCAATCCCGACTTGGGTTACGTCGGCGTTGTACAAAGCCGCTTGCTCTCTGTCGACAGCAAAACGAAGCTCTATTCCCGGTAAGGCTCTGCTATCTTCTATATCTCTGATCTGGCTGACTTCCGTTTCCATATAGTTCACAATTTTATCAACGGCGGGATCAAGAAGACTGCGATTATAAGAAGCTAATTCAATCTGAATATCCTTAAACGTGGGTGGGCCCATTTCCTCTGCGCGAACTTCTATTTCGATGCCAGGAAAGTTATCCGTTCGTTGTCTTATCTCATCGAAGATTTCCGAGCTTGGCCTTTCTCGAAGGTTTCGCTCGTAAAGTTGCAGATACATACCAGCAATCTTGTCATTGCTACTATTTGGAGACATATCTCCTCCGGCGAGTGTGTAGGAGTCCAGACTCTCTATTCCCTCAACCTTTAATACCTGGGATTCAACCTCGACCATGATATCCCTAATCTCATCGACGCTGTAATTTCCTCTCGCTCTGATGCTGACTTGCCCCTGATCCACTTCTCCAGCATTGAAAAAAATAACACCTGCTCCATATTGACCGTATGACCAGAAGGTTGCGACTAAGATCGTGAAGGTTAAGAGTAAAACCCCCACACTATTTCGGGCGCAGAAGCCAAGTAGCCTTGCGTAGAGACCAGTGAAGCCAGCTAATTTTTTAGGGTCGCCCGTATCCAAGATGCTTTGATGTTCTATTGCATCGGGAGTACTTTGTCCTGCTTTCCCGAAAAGTGCACCGATAGTTGGTCCAAAAATAAGAGCATAAAGTAGCGAGCCGCTTAATACGCAAAATACCGTAATAGGCAAATAGCTCATGAACTGACCCGATACTCCGGGCCAAGCCATCAGGGGAAGAAAAACGGCCAGGGTGGTTGCCGTTGAAGCAGTTACAGGCCAGAACATTCTTCGAGACGCGGTCAGGTAGGCCTCTCCGCGACTGGCGCCCTCCGTCATTTTTCTGTCGGCGTATTCTGTTACGACGATTGCACCATCGATTAGCATGCCGAGGCCAAGGAGCATTCCAAAAATCACCATAAAATTGTACGTAAAGCCGAATTGAGTGATAAAAATCATCGCAAAAAGGAATGACACCGGAATTCCTAATCCAACAATGATTCCGCTTCGCAGACCCATTGCAGCGACGACGATAACCATCACGAGTCCGAGTGCTGTCAAAAGATTGCCTTCTAATTCATTGACGGTTTTCAATGACATTGGCGCAACATCTTGCGAATAGAACAAATTCACCTCCGCTGGCAACCCTGGCCTAGCGCTCTCGACGATATCCTTAACTGCTTTTGATGTATCAATATCGTTCGCACCGACCCGCTTTGTGACGGCTAGTCTCATGGTGTCTTCACCGTTGACTCTGCTGTACCCGGTCTTGTCTTTGAATGTTCTTCTTACTTTCGCGATATCTTGGAGTGTGATGACCCTATTACCATCGGTTTTTAAGGGGAGATCGAACAGATCATCGTAGTTTTCAATTATGCCAGGAACCTTGACGGAAAAACTTCCCTTTCCTCCGTCAAGATTACCCGCTGGGATTAAGCGATTGTTCCTCATAACCGTGTTAATGATTTGCTCTGGTAAAAGCTGGTACGTCTCTAACTCTAGAGGGTCTATCTCTATCTCTAGAACTTCCTCTCGCGCTCCGAAGAGTTCCGCCTCGAGAATCTCTGGTATAGATTCAATCTGATCCCTCAAATCTAGCGCGATGCCGTAAAGCATTCGCTCTGGAACATCCCCGCTAAGGTTGATGTTAATAGTTGGATAATCGTTCGGGCTCATCTCCTGCAATATAGGTTCTTCAGCTTCGTTCGGGAGCTCCGCTTTTGCTCGGTCAACGGCTTCTCTGGCATCCTGTTGTGCCACGTTCATGTCAGTTCCCGCAGAAAATTCGAGCATGATGGTTCCAGCATTTTCTGAACCAAATGCTGTCATCTCTTTGATGGCCTCGACCTGCCTCAGTTCTTTCTCCATCGGCATGATGAGCATCCGCTCCGCATCCTCTGGCGAAATGCCCTCATGAATGATGGTGATTGCGAACCAAGGCACATCTACTTGGGGGTCGGATTCGATAGGGATGTTACTTCTTGATATCAGGCCTGTGATCACAATCATCGCCATAAGAAGTAAGGTCGTTCGGGGCCGCTTGACCGCGGCCTCAATTATTTTGAACATCGTACTATGGGCTCAGTCCTGCTGAAGAGGCAGCGCCAATTGTATTGGAAATATTTTGTGTGATTCCTTGGTTCGATGAGTAGGAGGCAGTTACTCTCTCACCGGCAACCACAATCTCTTGTCCTACTGTAATAATATCAGTCTTGTAAGGGAGTCCACTCACCCAAACCCCGGCGAGATCTTCGGCGACGATCGAGACATTATAAAATTGTACTCTGGCTTCTTCGTCCACTACGCGAATGCCCACATCACCCCGATCATCGAGGGTCAGTAGAGCGGGGGATATTTGATGTGCAAAGGTCTCTCCCATCGGGATTTCTATTTCGACCGAAAAACCGGACCTGTACTTCAGATCTTCATTGGCCACCTGAACCTCTATGGGATAGGTTCGTGTCTCGACATCACTTTGGCTTCCAATAAAAGTAATAGCTCCGAAGATTGTCTGTGTACCGTTTATGGTTCCCCGCACCCTCATACCAGTCTTTAAGTCTTGAACTTCCGTTTGCGACACCCGCGCCGTCAAGAGCATGGGGTCAAGATCGATCACTGTCCCACAAGCTTGGCCCGGATTGACGAAATCACCTTCTTCTAAGTGCACCTGCTCTACGATCCCATCAAAAGGCGCATGAACCTTCGTTTTTTCAAGCTGAACGAGGCTGCGCTTGAGGCTCGCCTGGGCTTGAGCAAGCATTGTTTTGGCCGCCGCGATGGCACTCTCCGAATTGAAACCTTGTTTCCTCAGTTTTTGTGCACCGAGAAAATCGATTTTTGCTTGAGCAAGGCGTTGTTCTGCCTCAGTGAGTGTGGCTTTCCGGTCTTCCACCGATATTTCGCACAGTACAGCACCAGCTTTGACGAAGTCGCCTCTTTCCACAGGCCGAGAGACTATTTTTCCTGTTGTTTCAGTTCTGGTAACAACTGTTCGTTTATTTTGTGTCTTACCGCTGGTGGTGGAGTATCTCGTGATCTCTTTGGCGACCGAGCTTTTTATTTTTACGTTGGTAGGAATTCGGTCAGCTGCTACCTCGGCATCACGCAGCCTCTGATCCGCTATTGATGGCTCGATTGACTTGCCTTCCGTGAAATACAGCCCCGACCCAAGCCAGCCCAAAATGGCTACAGCAATCCCTATAGACCAAGCGTAAGTCTTTTTCATTATTGGGGTAATCCTCGACAGGTGTTACGTTTCGTAACGATGATGTTACTCTCTTTCCTAGCAAAAGTTAGATCTTTCTTCACCATCGAAAGTTAGCGCCGACTGTCTGAATTTAACGTGAAAACAAACTCGGATTTCTAGTTTAGTCGCACGGTTCAAAATTTACGCGGTTGCAGTCTCCCGAGCATTCATTGATTCGAACCACGCATTCAAATTACTAAGTTCCACGTCATACGGTTGGCCGATGGCTTTGCCAAAGTTCAGGAAACAGTAAAGCACGACGTCTGCCAGGCTCACTACCGTGCCGCCAATGAAAGGTCGTCCGTCGTCCATCTGATCGTTCAGCCAAGACATTTTTTCTCGGGCTATCTGTTTCAATCCCTCTGCTGCCGCAGGTATGGTGGTCATTCTATCTTTAAAAATTGGTAAACCTTCACTGTATCGAAATCCGTTTGCTAAAGGTTCGCATATTCCTAAATCTATTCTTCTCGTCCACATCCTTGTATTAGCTCTGGCTTCGTCGGTAGTCCCGATTAACGTCACCCCATCCGCTTTTTCATCAATGTATTCGCAGATGGCTGTCACCTCGGCAATGAGATTGCCAGCTTCGGTTTCTAAGCAAGGTAGCTGACCCGAAGGATTGAGCTTAAGGTAGTCCTCTTGGCGGTTAGCTCCTCCCATCAGATCGACTTCTTCCAGTTCTAAGGCTACGCCGCACTCGGCTGCATACATCCTCACAACGTGAGGGTTGGGCCCAACAGAGTTATAAAGTTTCATGGTCTCCCTCCATAGTCAGATAAGTTTTACCATTCTCCCACGTTCTCCATACTTTTCCACGGCTCTTTTGATTCGAGAGGTTTTCCTTTTTGCAGTAACTCCACTGAAATACCATCCGGTGATCTTACAAATGCCATGTAACCGTCCCTTGGTGGTCGGTTTATAACGACTCCATGATCCCGCAGTCTTTCGCAGCTCTCATAAATATCATCTACGTTATAGGCCAGATGGCCAAAGTTGCGTCCACCGTCATAGTCTTCAGTATCCCAGTTATAGGTAAGTTCGACTTGCGCTTCTTCATCCTCTGGCGCGGATAGAAATACTAAGGTGAAGCGCCCTTGCTCATTCTCATATCGACGTAGCTCTGTTAGTCCGAGTGCCGAACAATAAAACTTCAGTGAGTCGTCTAGATCCGCCACTCTAACCATCGTGTGCAGGTACTTCATACTGCTTCTCCTCCCTTAACATTGTCTCTGGAATTATGATGTTCGCTCAGTTACCTCTGTACCCACCCACCGGAGAATGGAATCGCTTGCCCGACAAAAAAATCGCTTTCATTTGATGCGAGGAATAACGCGAATTGAGCATCCTCTTCGGCGCGAGCGAGCCTTCCCAGAGGCACCTGCCGTTTTAGTGAATTCTGGAATTTCTCTTGGGACCGCAACGATTCTGGATAGTAGATAGGGTTCTCAACGTAATTCTGTGCAATTAAGTTCACTTGGACATTGTGAGGAGCAAGCTCAACGCCGAGGGACTGAACGTAACCAACCTGCGCCGACCTTGCTGCGCTATAGGCGGCCAGGGTTCGCATACCCTTGAGAGCTGAAGCGCTGCCATAGACTATGATTTTCCCTGCCTGGCGCTCGACCATTTGAGGAATAACTGCTCTAGACAGTTTATGTAAAGGGTGAACCATCACGTCGAAGGCGGTGTTCCAATCTTCATCCGTTAAGTCAGATGTCGGAATGCCGCTAAAGTTTTCAGACGCTAAGTTGGCTACAAGAATGTCGATAATACCAGCTGACTCTATTAAGTCGTTGCATCTGTTAGTTTCGGTAAGGTCGGAAGAATCGGCTGTTACAATTGCTCCTTCTTTCTCAAACAACTCGATCGTTGCTGGTCCCATATAATTATTGGATTGAGTTACTAGAACCCTTTTCCCTTCTAATCTCTTGCTCATAAAAACCCCCAGAACGACTCTTTGGGTCGCCTTAGCTGAAAATTCTAACTATCAGAGTATATAATGTTGCTCGAAAGGTTCGTTAGGAAAAATTAATGGTTGTCTCAGAAAATGGACGCGTTCAAAGAGGAACACTGCAGGTTGCACAAGATCTAGACCAGCTCGTGCTTGAGGAGATTTTGCCGGGCACGGGGGTAGAGCTCGAAGGTTTTTGGCGCGGCTTAGAAAAGTGCTTGGGCGAGTTGGGCCCAGTCAATAAAAAGCTCCTCGAGATCCGCGATCAATTGCAGCAGAAAATTGACGCCTGGCACCTGGAACGAAAAGGGCAGGTACTAAATGAAAAGGAATATAAAGCTTTCCTTCAGGAGATCGGTTACCTGCTTCCAGAGCCAAATGATTTTGAGATCACTACATCCAATGTTGACGAAGAAATTGCGAGTCTTGCTGGACCGCAGCTTGTCGTGCCGGTGATGAATGCCCGGTATGCGATTAATGCAGCCAATGCTCGATGGGGCAGTTTATACGATGCATTTTACGGCACGGATATAATTCCTGAGTCACCTGGCAGAGAAAAAGGTGGAAGCTATAACCCCGCTAGAGGTGAGCTCGTTGTTGAGCGAGTTGCGACAGTCCTAGACTCGGTTTTTCCCTTAAGTGACGGGAGCCATTCCGACGTCGCCGCATACGGTATTGGGTCCTCATCTGACGGGAAGAGAGAACTACGTGCAATATTAGACAATGGAGGCAACACTTCTTTGAAGGATCCGGGCCAGTTCGTCGGTTTCGTAAACGAATCCGAGCCCACCAACATCCTGCTTCAAAACAATGGTCTACATTTTGATATTTTGATTGATCCAACACACCCGGTTGGAGCTGTTCACAAGGCTGGAGTGAAAGATGTATTCATCGAATCAGCGGTCACGACGATTCAGGATTGTGAAGACTCTGTGGCAGCTGTTGATTCGGAAGATAAATGTGTTGTCTATGCCAATTGGCTCGGTCTAATGAAGGGCGACCTGCAAGAGGTGCTTGAGAAGAACGGTAAAAAGCTAACCAGAACATTGAACCTCGATCGTGAATATCTAAGTGTCCAAGGGAAACCTCTCATCATGCACGGTCGGAGCTTGATGCTTGTTCGCAACGTTGGTCATTTGATGACCACAGATGCTGTTTTGGATGGAGATGGGCAGGAGGTTCCGGAGGGTATCCTAGACGGTTTTGTTACATCACTGGCCGCGATGCACGATTTAAAAAAGACAAACGGTGCAAAGAATTCAAGGGCTGGAAGCGTCTACATTGTGAAGCCGAAAATGCACGGGCCTGACGAAGTCGCCATGGCCGTTGCACTTCTTGACCACGTTGAAGAAACGCTTGGTATTGCGAGAAACACGCTCAAAATTGGAATAATGGATGAGGAAAGGCGCACAAGCATAAATCTGAAAGCGTGTATCTATGAGGCCAAGGACCGTGTTGTGTTTATTAACACTGGTTTCTTAGATAGAACCGGGGATGAAATTCATACCAGCATGGAAGCCGGAGCTGTTTTGGCGAAGGAAGTCATCAAGGCCCAAACCTGGATTAAGGCCTATGAGGACTCGAACGTTGACGTCGGACTCTCTACCGGTTTTCGGGGTCGAGCACAAATAGGAAAGGGGATGTGGCCAAAACCTGACGAGATGGCAGAAATGCTTGATGTAAAACGTGGTCATCCTGAGGCCGGTGCGTCAACCGCATGGGTGCCATCTCCAACTGCCGCCTCGCTTCACGCTCTTCATTATCATGAGATTGCTGTTTCCTCTGTTCAAGAAGACTTGTCGCAAAGAACCAGTGCACGAGTGGATGATATTTTGAAGATACCTTTGCTTGCAGGAGAAAATTTATCATCAGAAGAGGTGCAGAAGGAATTGGACAACAATGTACAAGGCATCTTGGGGTATGTGGTTCGTTGGATAGATCAGGGAGTTGGCTGTTCCAAGGTTCCCGACATCAATAATGTTGGCCTCATGGAAGATAGGGCAACGCTTCGTATTTCCAGTCAGCATATTGCTAACTGGTTGCATCATGGCATCTGCTCGAAAGAACAAGTTCAGGAAACCTTACAAAGAATGGCTGCCGTGGTGGATCAGCAAAATGAGGGGGATGCCGAGTATCGCAATATGACGCCTGGATTCGATGATAGTGTGGCCTTTGCGGCTGCTTGCGACTTGATTTTCGCAGGAACGGAGCAACCTAGTGGGTATACCGAGCCTGTTCTTCATGCTCGTCGGCGGGAAGCAAAAGTAAAATATGCTGGAATGTAACGGGAGTATCACCTGACATGATTGGTTTAGAGGGTAAATCAGCGCTGGTTACTGGGTCAGGTAGGGGTATTGGTGCGGCGACTGCGAAAAAACTAAGCCAAGCCGGTGCTAGAGTGATCGTAAATGACCTCGATGCGGACGTAGCCGAAGAAGTCGCGAATAGCCTGCCTGGTTCGATCCCTTACCCCGCCGATCTAAATGATCCAGAGGCAGCTGATTCTTTAATCGATTTTTCCGTAGATGCGTTGGGAGGCCTAGATATCGTTGTGAATAATGCAGGCTATATTTGGCATAGTGCGATCCATAACATGTCGGATGAGCAGTGGGAATCCATGCTAGATATTCACGCTGGAGCTCAATTTCGAATATTGAGGGCTTATGGCAGGTGGCTAAGACAAAACGCGGATAGATCGTCAGAAATGAGAAAAGTGGTCAATATTTCGTCTACCGTTGGTATGTTCGGTAGCCCAACCCAATTGGCTTATTCCGCTGGTAAAGCGGCCGTCTTGGGTATTACAAAAACTTTAGCCAAGGAATGGGGTCGGTTTAATGTAACGGTGAACGCTGTCGCTTTTGGGGCGATCGACACGCGGCTTACTAGTCCTTATGAAAAAGAACCCAACATTTCAATGGTAAAAGGCCAGCCTCGCAAAGTGGGATTGAGTGTGGAGCAGATAAAACAGTCAGAAATAGCCTCACCACTGGGCAGAATAGGCAGCCCCGAGGATGCAGCTAACGCGATTTATCTCATGTGCATTCCAGAATCTAACTGGATTACAGGAGAAGTTATTCTTGCTAGCGGAGGTGTACGCAATTAGTGGGAGTTGCTTGGGGTCATGGCACCTTTTGGAATCCTGATCTCATCTACGAGCGCAACTACGTTGGGAGGTGGCGCAGCAGTTAGCCGCGACACGGTCATGGCGATTGCGAGATTTAGGAGTGCACCGAGTGTGCCGATACCCTCAGGAGAAATGCCGAACCACCAATGATTTGCTGAGTTCATTTCTGGCGAGATGAACTTGAAGAATACGATGTAGCTAAAGCAAAATATTAGTCCGCAAGCCATGCCCGAAATTGCTCCCTCCTTGTTCATTCGTCTATCAAAAATCCCGAGAAGTATTGCTGGGAAGAGTGATGCTGCCGCAAGCCCAAAGGCGAACGCGACCACTTGGGCGACGAAACCCGGTGGATCAATACCGAGATAGCCAGCTATGAGGATTGCGACGGCAGCTGCGAGTCTAGCGAAAAATAGTTCCTGACGATCAGTTAGTCCCTTAGCGAGCGTTTTTTTCATCAGGTCATGAGACACAGAAGTGGAGATGACAAGCAGTAAGCCGGCTGCTGTGGATAGCGCTGCAGCGAGGCCGCCAGCAGCTACCAATGCGATCACCCATGCAGGTAGGGCGGCTATTTCAGGGTTTGCCAAAACCATGATATCCCTATCCACATAAACCTCGTTCCTACTCTCGGTCGGTGTGTTGGTTACTTCACGTGAGCCATCTGGACGACGATCGTCTGCGAAGCTTGGTTTTCCTTCGAAAGGAGCTCCCGGGTGATACTGTATTTTCCCATCTTGATTTTTGTCTTTCCAACCGATTAGTCCAATATTTTCCCAGCTCTTGAACCAGCCGGCGACCTGAGTGTAACTGGTGTTGTGAATTGTCTCGACGAAGTTCAACCTAGCGAAAGCGCCTACAGCTGGAGCTGTCGTATAAAGCAGTGCGATAAACAGTAAGGCGTAGCCGGCTGACTTTCTCGCATCAGAAACCTTTGGGACGGTGAAAAATCTTACGATCACGTGAGGTAGCCCGGCGGTGCCGATCATAAGCGCCATTGTGATTGCAAAGACGTCTATTTTACTTTTCACGCCTTCTGTGTAGGCGGAAAAACCAAGTTCGATAAGCGTGTTATCCAACTTTTGAAGGACTGATAGCCCGGATCCATCATTCACTTCTGCACCTAATCCCACTTGAGGAATCGGTATGCCGGTAATCATTAGTGAAATGAATATGGCAGGGACAAGATAGGCAAAGATAAGTACGCAGTATTGCGCCACCTGGGTATACGTTATGCCTTTCATACCGCCCAGCACGGCGTACATAAAAACGATACTCATCCCAACAACAACGCCCCAAAAAATTGGAATATTTAAAAATTGAGAAAAGACGATCCCTACTCCACGCATCTGACCAGCCACGTAGGTAAAGGAAATCACGATAAGACAGATGACTGCGACAACTCTTGCACCCGTTGAGTAATAGCGCGAACCGAAAAAGTCGGGAACGGTAAATTGTCCGAATTTTCTCAAATAGGGTGCGAGGAGAAGAGCGAGAATAACGTAGCCGCCGGTCCAACCCATCAAATAGACAGTACCGTCATAACCCATGAATGCAATTATGCCAGCCATAGAGATGAAAGATGCTGCACTCATCCAGTCTGCGGCTGTTGCCATTCCATTTGCGATTGGGTGAACGCCTCCCGAGGCCACGTAAAACTCGCTGGTTGAACCCGCCTTGGACCAGATCGCTATGCCGATATAGAGTGAGAACGAAAGGAAGACAAAAAGATAAGTGAGATTTTGGGCGTCCATACTACTCGTCCTCGTCGTCCGAGACGTCAAAAGCCCGATCAATTTGTTTCATCTTCCGAACGTAATAGAAGATAAGTCCGATAAAAACGTATATCGATCCCTGCTGAGCCCACCAAAAACCCAGTTTAAAGCCGAAGAAAGGGATTTGATTGAGCTGATCGACAAGAATGATGCCGAAACCAAAAGAAACGATGAACCAGATAGTCAATAATTTTGCTACCAACTTAAGGTTAGCTTTCCAATAGTCTTGCTCGCCTCGCATGTCGCTCTCCCGTGGCTCTTGAGGACAACTTAACTCAAGTGGGTTTGGACGTCACCCACCATAATCCCGGATTCGTCTCCTCTAAACTGAGATATACTTGCGTTGTGAGAAATTATGTCTAAACCTGTACAGCCTATAAGGCCTGCCGCCACAGTAATCTTGGTTAGGGAGTCTGAACCGAGCTTCCAGATATTTATGTTAAAGCGCACCAGCAATGCGGCTTTTGCATCTGGCATGTTCGTTTTTCCAGGAGGAAGAGTCGATGGCGATGATCACCTGCACAGGTACGACCAATATCGTGTTGGGCCCTCCGTCGCACAAGCTCCTCAGGTTGAAGCGCTGGGTTATGAGTGGCGAGGCTATTGGATCGCTGCACTCAGAGAGACTTTCGAGGAGGCCGGTCTCATGCTCGCTTATGATGTCTCAGGAGAAATGGTTTCTCTTTTATCGGATGCAGATTACGATCGGTTTCAGACTTACAGAGAACCCTTACACCAGCAAAAATTGTCTTTGTTGGAAATATGCCAGCGCGAGAATTTGAAACTTGCGGTCGATCGGGTGCATTTCTACAACCGTTTTATTACGCCGCTCGGCCGACCGAGAAGATTTGATACTCGTTTTTTTATTGCTTCGGCGCCTGAAGAACAAAGAGGCCGTCATGACGAAATAGAAACTGTTGAAAGTATTTGGATAACACCTCAGGAGGCGCTCAACCTGCATGAAAAAAAAGAATTTGGCCTTATGAATGTCACACGAATACAGTTGGAGAAGCTAGCTCTTTTCCCCAACAAGACTGAGTTGATAGCGATGGCTGAAAATCAGGAGGAATTTCTAGTCCGAAGACCAATTTTGCCGCCCTTTGAGTCGTGAACACGAGTTTACAATGATTAGTGATGAGTTATTGGATCTTGGATGGAGCCAATCCCAAGACGCTCTAACAATAGGAATGAAGTTAAGAGCGGGAGGTATTTTAAAGAGAGTGACGGCGGTTCATAAAACGGAAATCGATGTAGCGCCTAGCCAGGGAAAAGATGAGTCTCGAATTTCATTAACCGGCTCCTGGTTGAATGTTCCAAGTTCAGAGCGACCGATCGTAGGAGATTGGTTGTTGATTGATCCGCTGGATAAAACTTCATTTGATTTGCTACCCCGCCGAAATATTCTGCAGCGAAGTAGTCCCGATCCCGGAAAGACTAATCAGTTGATGGCTGCCAATATAGATGCTTGTTTCATTGTTTCGTCGTGTCTCGAGGACTTCAATATTGACCGCTTAGAGCGATATGTTGCCCTGGCAGCAGGAGCCGAAATAAGGCCTGTTTTGGTGCTGACAAAATCGGATTTGACAGACAATACTTCACCCTTGAAGAGGGACTTAAAAAAGGCATTTGAAGAAGTTGAGACCTGTTTTATTAATGCTTTGGATTCGCAGTCTTGCCAACAGTTGATGAAATTTTTGGGTCGTGGAAAAACGGTCGCTCTTATTGGGTCGTCAGGTGTGGGAAAATCATCGCTGGTTAACACGATGTTGGGACAGGACAAGCAAGCTACCAGATCGACGCGATCCTTCGACGGTAAAGGAAGACACACGACCACCGCAAGATCTGCGCATGTGCTACCCTCTGGAGGTGTTGTGATTGACAATCCGGGTATCAGGGAAGTGCAGGTTGTAGAAACAACGTCCAGTATCAAGGACTCGTTTAAGGATATTGAGAAGCTTGCGAAGGACTGTCGATTCAGTGATTGCCGCCACCAGAGTGAGCCCGATTGTGCCGTTCAAGCGGGTATAGAATCTGGATTGATTGATATGAGACGATTGGAGAATTATTTGAAACTTCTAGGGCAGAAATAAATGGCAAATCTTGTTGCGCCGGCAGTCAGAAAGCAGGAAGTTTCTGTCACTCGAAAGATGGCTGCGTCGTTACCTGGTTTGCGCGCTATTGCTCAGTCGAAAGGGCTTAAGGTCCACCATTTGGGGGCAGGTTATCCTCACCCTGAAGTCACAGATCCTCGAGGCTTCCTGAATCATCAGGAAGGTTATTTTTCTTTTTTACGGGAAAAAGAAGGGCTGAATGATCCCGAAACGTTACCCGAGTTTTTACGCGAGTCCTATTCGTATACAGACACCTTAGGTCCTCTGTCTTCAAGGAAGACTTTCGCTGAGGTCTATGGCCGAGATTGGGGCATTAAGATTGATCCTGAGAAGCTGATTCCAACGGTTGGTGCCTCGGGTGGTATAAGTCTCGCGTGTTCGCTCTTCGAGAGAAGCGGAGAATCAATTGCCTATATCACAGATGCTCCAACCTATGCTGGGTTTACAGCGAGAGCGTCCCTTTGCCAACACGCGACGATATATAGCGTCGAAATGGATTCAGAGGGCGCGATTCCTGATTTGATGAGAAGTCAGATTCGAAAAGCCCGATCCGATGGTCACTTTGTTCCTTTTTATTATACGGTTCCAGACGGTCATAATCCCGCGGGTTTTTCCTTTTCTCAAAACCGACGCGAAGAAATTATTGATGTGCTGAAAGAAGAACAAGTACTCTTGCTGGAGGATGCACCTTACCTCTATATAAATTATGCGGAACCTGAAAATCGTCCGATAACTTTTCTTGGTATTGCGCCGGAACAAACCATTCATCTCTTTACGGGCTCCAAGATCGGATTTCCCGGTCCCCGTGTGGGCTATCTTTACAGTGATGCCGTGCTAGAAATTGAAGCGGGTGAAACAGTTGATCTGTCTACTCTCGCTCTTACTGAATCCAGCTCAGATCTACTCTTTCAAAACCCTGCTGCGTTGAGGGGTTTTGAAGCATTGCTCCATAAAGAAAGGGAAGATGGCGGTTATTCTGTTCGTGAAAGTATGTGGGAACTCGCTGAAGCAAAACTCACCGTCTATCGGGACAATCGCTCTATACTTCTGCAAACGCTAGAAGAGCGACTCTGTGGATATAAAGATTATTTCGATTGGACCACCCCGGATGGAGGTTTTTTCTCGGTATTTACCTTCCTTCGGAAGGACTCTTCGGTATCAGTTGTAACAGACGATAGTCTGATAGAGCACCTGGTGAGTGAACACGGTATTGTGGTAATACCTATGTACGATTTTTACCCCGAGGATGCTAGGTTAAGAAACCCAGGCGCTGGTATGAATCAACTTCGGTTGAGTTTTTGTTTCAGTGAAAGCGCGGGAGAAGCCCGAAAGAGAGATATGAAGGAAGCAGTAGAAGCTTTTTGTGATGCGGCTATTAGACTTGCGGTTCCTGAATCTGAGCGATCTTAATTCTTACCGAATTCGATTTTCAGGCATTTATCTACAATACATCTTATACCTGCTTCTCTCGCCAGGCTGATTGCTTCTTCGTTGACCACTCCTAACTGGAACCACAAAAACTCCGACCCGATTTCAATTGAATCCAAGACGACTGGAATTAGATGTTGTGGTTGTCTAAATACGTTTACCAGCTTGATTGGCCCCTCGCTCTCATAAGCATCTTTTAGATTCGAGTAACTTTTTTTACCAAGGACCTTACTCTCACCTGGGTTCACTGGAACGATCTCATAGCCCTGCGTCATCATAAATGTCGCTACTTGATAACTCGCTTTTTCTAGATTCGAAGAGAGCCCTACAACAGCGATTTTTCGTTGTTTCAGGGCGTCTTCAATGTCCGATGAATCTTGGCGTCGATTGGATGAGATTAAGCTGTGCATCAACGTGGTAAGATTTCAGAATAGAGTCAGTTAAACGACAGAACGTGGTCTAAAACTATGGCAATTAAAGTCAAAATACTAGCAACAGCATTAAGTATTTCGATTCTGATTGTCGGATATGTAATTTTCTTTCGTTCAACCGTATCTGTTGAGTCCACACCCCCTGGTGCGAAAGTTTTTTTAAATGAGCAGCTCATCGGTCAAACGCCACTGAAAGATCACGTCGTGGAACCTGGAGACTACAAGCTCGAGGTTCTTCATTCGACTTTTAAAAAGTTCCAGTCGAGCTTAACAATAAAATCTGGTGACAAGATCACTGAAGAAGTCGAGCTCACGTCGGGCGTTGGTAGAGTCGAGCTACTGTCGAATCCGCCAGGCGCATGGGTCGAGATCAACGGAAAGCGAATTAAAGGGGCCACTCCTTTTATCACAGAACTTGATTCCGGTTCGCATAAAGTCGTTATGGGTAAATCTGAGCGCAGAGTGGCAAGGAAAACGCTTGAATTGAAAGATGGCGAGGAACAGACAATAACTTTGACGCTCAACATGGACCCCCATGGAAGTGTTTTCATTGAGGCATCACCGCGGGGTTCTAAGATAGAGTTTCTTGGTACTGATTTCGTATACAAGCCCGGTTTGAGAATGCCCATGGGGGAGTACTCGCTTCAAATAAGCAGGTCAGGTTATGAGACGAAGAACGCGAGGTTTACTGTTTCCTACGGTGACAATAGAAAGAGTTTTAAGCTCAAACGTGCATATGGGGTGCTAACAGTGCTGACGGAGCCAATGGGTTCATCGGTTGAGTTAAAATACCTCTCTGGTCCCACGATGGTTCGACGTCTCTATGAAGAGCCTACCAAACTGCCAACTGGGGCCGTTGATATCAAAGCTCGAAGCATGAATTTTCAAAGTGAAAGCAAGAGAGTCCAACTCCCTTCCACTGGGGCGAAGGTTTCTTTCAAGCTGGAGAGATTAGAGCGAGAAGAGGGCGCGGTATTCTCGGACGTGATCAAAGGAGTTGGAGAGAATGCACCCCAGATGGTTGTAATTCCCCCAGGATCATTTGTGATGGGAGAAAGAGACGAATCTTCCGATATTGGGACGAAATTTGTCGGATTGACCGAGCCATTCGCTGTGTCCGTTTATGAGGTCAGCATTCGAGAATTCTCTAAGTATGTGAAGTCCCAGAATTTGTCATTGTCAAAAAAACTGAAGAGGCTTATCGATAGTGGCACTTTGAATTTAGATAGCCCGATGGCGCATGTCTCACACAAGGAAGCGGAAGGATACGCCTCATGGTTGACCGACCAAACTAGTTTTAAATATCGGTTACCTACTGAAGCCGAGTGGGAATATGTGGCGCGAGCGGGATCGAATGATCCTTATTTCTTTGGTGCAGATAGCAGTTTGTTGTGTTCCTACGCAAATACGGCCGATCTAAGCGCTAAAGAAATATATCGAAGTTGGGAAACCCTGGATTGTGATGACGGACAAATTCGGGCTCGATATCGAGGAAAATATCGCCCTAATGATTTTGGTGTCTTTGATATATTAGGAAACGTCTCAGAGTGGGTGGCCGAATGCGGGTTGCCAAAGTACAAAGAATCTCAGAGAGACGGAACGATCCCAGTAGAAGAGGACAATTGTTCATCACACGCTTATCGAGGTGGTTCGTGGGATGCCAGTGCCGAAGAAAGTAGTGTAACGTTTAGGAAGAATGCTACGAGTGGGAATGATGATAGAGGCATAAGGCTCGTTAGGGAGTTTTAAAAGGCTTCAGTAGGAAAGCCAGCGCGCCTATAATTAAGCGATATGTTGAAGAGGTAACAATGACTGAACTGAATGCTTTTCGTGAAGAGATTCGAGGTTGGCTACAAGACAACTGCCCAAAGTCAATACAGACGCCCATGGCGGCTGATGAGTACCCGGGTGGAGGCAGACGAGCCGAGTACAAAAATCCGGAAACGAAATTGTGGTTGGAACGTTGTGCTGAAAAGGGCTATACAGTTCCCTCTTGGCCGAAGGAATACGGCGGAGGCGGGTTGAGTAAAGAGGAGATAGTCGTCTTCCAACGAGAGATGAAGGAGATAAATGCGCGTCCACCGCTCGTTGGAATGGGATTGAGCATGATTGGGCCAGCGCTACTTGACTACGGAACCGAGGAACAAAAAAAAGAGCATCTGCCAAAAATCGCTCGAGGAGATATATGGTGGTGTCAGGGTTACAGTGAGCCCGGTTCAGGATCCGATCTCGCGAGTTTGCGAACCTCAGCGGTGGAGGACGGGGACGATTTCATCATTAATGGGCAGAAGATCTGGACCTCTGGGGCTGACCAGGCAGACTGGATGTTCTGCTTGGTGAGAACGGATTTTGATGCACCAAAGCATGATGGTATCTCATTTGTTCTTTTCGATATGGAAACGCCGGGCATAACTGTAAAGCCAATAAAATTGATAAGCGGTTATTCGCCATTCTGCGAAACATTTTTCGACAATGTCAGAGTTCCAAAACGTAACTTAGTCCATGAGCTGAACAAAGGCTGGACGGTCGGCAAGAGGCTCTTACAGCATGAAAGATCCTCGATCGGCGGCATTGGAGGCGGTCAAAAAACGACTTCGATAGAAGAATATGCTCTGAAGTATCTCGGCAAAACAACAGATGGGAAAATCGATGATGCTAGTGTTCGAGACAATGTATTAGCCCATCGGATTAACGACAAAGCATTTTCCTTGACGATGCAGAGAAGTGTGGATGAATCGAAAACAGGGGCTTCGCCCGGAGCGCTTTCTTCGATGTTTAAATACTATGGAACGGAACAGAATAAGGGTAAATATGAGTTGCTGCTCGATATTCTTGGCACTCAGTCTTTGGGTTGGTCTGGTAATGACTTCACCGATGACGAACTGGGTACCACAAGAGCTTGGTTGAGGTCGAAGGCAAATTCGATTGAGGGCGGCACCTCGGAAGTGCAGCTGAACATAATCGCCAAAAGAGTGCTCGGGCTTCCGGATTAGTTTAACTCGGAACGGGCGCAGATATGATTCACCCTGCAGCCGCCAAGGTGATGGAAGGCGACGGTTCAGTTCGGAGTAAATACGGGTTCTCTGTTATGAAAGCGTCAGACGGCAAATGCGAAATAGAAATGAATGTCCTGTCAGATTGGATAAACGCTGCCGGGTACACGCATGGCAGCGTCGCTTACGCGATCATGGACAGCGCCTGTGCTTATGCGAGTGCATCTCTTAATAAGCTCGCAGTAACAATAAACGGAAATGTAAACTATACGAAGGGTACCAAGGTGGGAGACCGTCTTTTGGCGGTTGCGGAACTCCAAACACAAAGCGCCAAGCTTATGACCTTCGCAGGGAGAGTGATTGATCAAGACGATAGAACAATCGCGACCGGGTCTTTCCTATTTCAAGTCTTAGGTGATCGAGATTAAAGCCAGCGTACTTTCCGAGGTTCGACGAAAATCACCAATAGGATTGCTAATCCTCATGTCGATAACAATGCCGATCGCCTTCAATGCTTGGTCGGCGCAGTTAAATAACTTTGTTGTGGAGGCCGCAAATTTCACGGGTGTAGAAATTGGAATTCTACAAAGCCTTAGAGAGGTGCCAGGCTTTTTGGCTTTCACTACAGTGTTTGTCCTACTAATTTTGCGCGAACAGACGTTTGCAGTTCTATCGCTCTCTCTTCTAGGGCTGGGAGTGGCGATGACAGGATTTTTCCCAACGGAGTACGGGCTCTATTTTACGACGGTAATAATGAGTATAGGGTTCCATTATTTTGAGGCTGTGAAGCAATCTCTTAGTTTGCAGTGGTTGAAGAAAGAAGAGGCTCCTCAAATCCTCGGGCGTCTTATAGCAATCGGTTCGGTAACGTCTCTAACCGTCTATTCACTACTGTGGTTTTTTATTGAGATTTTCCAGGCGTCTTTCTTAGTAAACTTTTTAGTTTCAGGAGGTATCTGCCTCGGCTTGGCAATATTTATGGGACTGTACTTCCCAAGCTTTGAAGAAAAGTCACAGCAGAACAAATCGATAGTATTGCGGAAACGTTATTGGCTCTACTATTTACTCACTTTTTTGTCGGGTGCAAGGCGTCAAATCTTTGTTGTATTCGCGGCTTTCCTGATGGTCGAGAAGTTTGGTTATTCCGTGTCTGAAGTCACGTTGCTTTTCTTGGTCAACTACGCCTTCAATTGGCTTTTTGCAGAAAAAATCGGCGAGTTGATAGGCCGCATTGGCGAGAGGCGAGCCCTTACGTTGGAATATACCGGACTTGTTTTCGTCTTCGTGGCCTACGGTTTAGTAGAGAACGCGACGCTTGCGGCATGCCTTTACGTGATTGACCATATGTTCTTTGCGTTGGCTATAGGTATAAAAACATATTTTCAGAAGATAGCTGACCCCGCCGATATGGCGAGCAGTGCCGGTGTATCATTCACTATCAATCACATTGCTGCGGTGGTTATTCCGGCTGCATTAGGGTTGGTATGGTTGTGGTCGCATGCCTTGGTTTTCTACTTTGGTGCCATGTTCGCCTTCTTGTCTTTGATCGCATCGCAGCTAATTCCCCGTGATCCAATGCGGGGTAATGAGACAAATTTAACCTCCGCTAATTCGCTTGGTTTTCAGGCTTAGTTTTCTGTAGCTAAGACTTCTCTCAAACGCTCTAAGGAAGTTTCCATCCCCTGTTGAATGAATGGTTCGACCGCTGCAGGATCTACCTCTGTTTCCCAGACGAAGGTGGTGCCACTCTCGTTTCGGATTAACTGAATAGATGCCTTGTGTGCAGCTAATTTAGGAGTCGATTCGACAACAGAATATTCGAGTCGAAAAGAATCATCGTCTTTTAGCAGTATCCTCTCTGCGAGGTCGCCCGCTCCATCCATTTTAAATCGGCGTATTCCATCACTGTACACACACGACTCGACTCCGTTTACCCAATCTATTCGATCTGGAGTTCCGACTATTGCCCAGACTTTTTCCGCTTTATGAGGTATCTCTGTCTCGATTCTTATTGGCATTTGGGGCTCCTGCTTTTTCCAAATGATAGCGGTATGCTCAACGAAGGAAAGGGTCAAATCGTTCGGATTGGGAGGTTGATTGATGGAAGGGCCTTTAAAGGGATTGAGAGTTTTGGACTTGACCATTGCGAGAGCGGGTCCAACAGCAGTTAGACTGTTATCAGACTGGGGAGCGGACGTCGTGAAAGTTGAGCCGATTCCTCAAAAAGACTCATCGGGAAATTCTGTCACGGGCGCGCGTCGCGGTCCTGATGAACAAAATTTACATCGGAATAAGCGGTCTATTTCTATTAATTTAAAAATGGAAACTGGAAAGATGCTTTTTCATAAGATGGTCAAAGAGGCTGATGTGGTCGTTGAGAATTTTCGTGCCGATGTGAAGTATCGTCTTAATGTTGACTATGAAACCTTATCGAAGATAAATCCGCGCCTAGTCTATGCGAGTATTTCTGGTTTCGGTCAAGATGGTCCCTATAGTAATCGGCCTGGGGTAGACCAAATTATTCAGGGTATGAGTGGCTTGATGTCTGTGACGGGCGAACCCGGTCGAGGACCGATGAGGGTTGGCGTAGCAATATCGGATACGTCGGCAGGGATGTTTTTAGGCCAGGGAATCCTGCTCGCGTTATTTCACAGGGAGAGAACTGGCGAGGGTCAATGGGTTCATACGTCTCTTCTCGAGTCCATGCTGTGTAAATTAGATTTTCAAGGTGCTCGATATACGATGAGCGGGGAGGTCGCAGAACAGCAGGGAAATGATCATCCTACTCAAGTCCCCATGGGTACCTTTTTAGCAAAGGACGGTCACGTCAATATCGCGGCGTTCGGTGATCGAATGTGGGGTAGGTTTTGTGAAGCCCTCGGCGCGAACGAATTATTCGCAGACTCGAGATATCTAAATGTAAGAGATCGAATGAGATATAAAGATGACGTCAAACGAGATATGAATTCTGTCACTGCTAATTTTTCTGTTTCTGAATTGGTCGAGAGGCTGAATTCTGCCGGTGTTCCTTGTGGGCCCATTAACAATATTGGTCAGGCGTTCGAAGATGAGCAGGTTAAGTATTTGAAAATGGCGAAACCGGCTCCATCTGAAACTCAAGATTCAATTAGTCTGATAAGAACTCCAATCAACCTGTCCTTGTTTCCGCATCCAGATCAGTTCGACCGTTCGGCGCCTGACCCCGGAGATAATGGGTTGGAGATCTTATACGGGTTTGGATTTGAAGATAGCGAGATAGAAAGGTTTCGCTCAGAAGGCGCCGTGTCTTGACCTCGGATAAAAGTGCCTTCGGTTACGCCGTCGGAGACTTTGGTATAAATCTTTACTTTATATCGACGATGACCTGGCTGATGGTTTTTTATACCGATGTGGTTGGCCTAGCTCCTTTCGTTGTTGCCGGTATTTTCTTCGTTGCTCGCCTGATTGATGCGTTCACAGATCCGTTGATTGGTTTATTGGCGGAGCGTACGCAATCACGGTGGGGTCGAATGAGACCCTGGTTATTGTTTGGCACTTTGCCGCTAGGCCTCATTGCTGTTCTGACTTTTTCTAGTCCAGATACGGATATGGATGGGAAGATTATTTGGGCGTATGTAACATATGTTTTATTCGGCGTTATCTATACCGTAGTCACAATCCCTTACTCGGCATTAACAGCCTCGATATCTCCTGACTATGATTTTCGCACGAAGCTGTCCACTCTAAGAATGGCCTGTGCGTTCGGTGGCGGATGGATCGTCTCGGTCGGCGCTCAACCTTTTGTTGGCATGTTTGGTGAGGATCAAACTCTCGGATGGCAAGTCTTGCTGGCCATATTTGCGCTTATTGCCTCGGGTGTTCTCTTCATTTCGTTCTGGACGACAGAGGAAGAAGTGCTGCCACGAGAGGGACAACAGATCACGTTGAAGCAAAGCGTCTCTTCAGTTTTTTCTAATCCTCCTCTATTGATCGTTATAGGCATATTTTGCTGTGGCATGTTCAGTTTCACGGTCAGGCAATCACTCGCTTTTTACTATTTTAAATATAATGTCGGCCAGCCGGACTTAGTCCCGTTTTTTTTCGCGAGCACGTTAGGCTTGATGATTCTGGGTCTTGCGGCCGTGCCCTCGATCGCCAGTAGGTTCGGGAAAGATGGAGCTCTTTTTATTGGTGCGGGGATTACTATACTGTCTAGCTTCAGCTTCTATTTCACAGAACCGACGTCCATCGAATGGGTTTTTCTGTGGGGAATTTTAGTAGCCCTGGGTGGTACTCCTATCGCTGTAATGGGCTGGGCGATGATGCCAGATACGATTGAGTATGCAGAAGAAAAGTTGGGTGTTCGCGCCGACGGTAGCGTTTATTCGATGTCTAGTCTTTTCCAAAAGATAGCGAAAGCAGTCGGTGGTTCTGGAGTAGCGTTGGGACTGGGCGTGGTCGGTTATGTGGCGAATCAACCGCAGACTCCAGAAACGTTAGATGGCATACAAACGATGTTCACTCTCGCTCCAGCTGCGATAATGGTGCCGCTTATCGTACTAGCTTGGTTTTATCCTCTGGACAAGAAGATGCATGATAATTTACGGGGTCAGCTAGGGCGTTAGGGAGTTTAATCTCCTCCACTCGAGAAGAAGTATTTTCATACTCATCGCCACTGCCAACGGCTGATCGAACATTAAATGATGATACGTCCCCGGTATCGTGATAGTTGGGAGCAGATTGTTAGTGGCCTTCAGCATATAATCCCCATAGAGAGCTCCTTCGTCTTCACTGTTTTCTCCAAGCATTAGAGCCGCTCTACAAGGTAAGTTTAGAAATTTGGTATTCTGATCAGCCCCCATCTCCAAATAATCGAAAAGGGTTGGGTCAAACTTCCAAGTCCATCCACCCTCAACCTTTCTCAGTCCAAATTCAGCCATGTGTCTGAGAACCAAGGGGTGGACGCCAGGTTGCTCCGGGATAAATCGGAATCTGCCAATCGCTGTCTCCTTATCTTCGTACACCCTGAGTTTTCTCCCGGGCTTTACGCCCTCTCTCTCTACGCGCAAACCCCATTCGACATACTCTTCCGGCGGAGCCACTGTGAAGTCCATAAATAGTATTCCGCCCAAGAGATCGCCATAAAGGTCACCAGTCTCGAGAGCCACGAAACCGCCGAAACTATGGCCTACTACAAAAGGCCTCTCTCCTAGTTCGGCAGCGTCGCAGACTTTCCAAACCTCGTTGGCGAAATTCTCCTTTGTATATTTTTCTCGCCAACCGCTGTCTCCATTGCCTGAGAGGTCCAACGCGGCGATGCGAAAGTTTTCTGCTAAAAAAGGTGCTGTGAATCGCCACCATTCTTTATGAGCATTGCTCCCGTGAATAAGAATTACCCCCGGAAGGCCCTTTTCGCCCCAGGTGGTGAAGTGTATTGGTGCCCCATCGACTTCCACGATTGAATTTTCACTTGGGTAATTGATTGCCCTGTCAAACCAAAAGGGTTTATCTTCCAATTTGGGTGCTCCTGCGGCAAAGCGTTGGACACTAGCACGATTTTCAAAATTAGTAGAGAGCGATTGAAATTACATACCGAGCAGGCAGATGTTTATTGTCCTTATTGCGGCGAATCGATCGAGATAATCGTAGATTCAAGTCAGGGGACGCACCGATATGTTGAGGACTGTTTTGTTTGTTGTAGGCCGATAGAGATGGAAATCGTAATTGATGGGGACGATTTTTACGTACGTGCGTCTCATGAAGACGACGTGTGAATCGAGGTAGAGAGAAAGGGGGAGGAAAGGTGGAATATTTGCTTGAGGATATTACGGTTGTCGACGCTGCGACTTTTCTTGCGGGGCCCGGAGCCGCAACGATCTTGGCTGATTACGGCGCTAATGTCATAAAAATTGAGCCGCCATCAGGAGACGGGTACAGAAGTCTTGTGGGCCGTTATCCCGTGCCCTACCACTGGTTACTTACCTCCCGCAATAAAAAAAGCTTGGCTGTTGACCTGAATAAAGACGCCGGCAGAGCCTTGGTTCATAAGATTCTCGAAAAAGCTGATGTACTGACCTCAAATTTTTTAGCAGCACAGTTGAAGAAATACGAACTCGAATATGAAACCGTTAAGACTATCAACCCAAGAATCATATTCGCCCATATCAGCGGTTACGGATTAAAAGGTGACGATGCCGAGCGCAGAGCATTTGACACAACAGCCTGGTGGGCGAGATCCGGCCTTATGGAATTCATCCGCGACCCCGAGCAAACGCCTTTGGCGCCTGCTCCTGGTATGGGAGACCACGCGACCTCAACCGCGCTATTTGGAGCAATCATGACCGGACTATACCGCCGAGAAAAGACGGGGGTGGGTTGTTTCGTCTCGACCTCGCTAGTAGCAAACGGTGTTTGGTCCAACGGGATGGCTCTCCAGGGTGCCATTGCTGGAAACGATATCGGTGAATATCGTCAAAAGACCGGATGGATAAATCCCTTAAGCGCTTGTTACAAATGTGCAGACGGAAATTATATTGTGCTGGCGATCATTAACACGGAGCGCGAATTTCCTAAATTATGTGAGGCCATTGGTAGGCCTGATATTTTAGAGGATGAACGATTCTTGACGATTAGATTAGCGATGCGAAATAGAGAGGATTTGCAAACTGAACTTAATAAAGAATTTATAAAGCATTCCTCCATAACCATATCAGAAGCGTTGGAAGAGGCCGGCATTACTTTTGGTCCCGCACAAACCATGGCTCAGGTGCTCAAAGATCCTCAGATAAAAGAAAACGACATAATTGTTGAGACGGGTGAGGGAGAGGGTGACTATGTCAAAACAATAAACAGCCCTTTATCAATATTGGAAGAAGCTAAGAAAAAGCCTTCAAGGGCGCCAGATATCGGGGCTGACACCATATCGATACTAGAATCGCTTGATTTCGATCAAAGTCATATAAAGGCCTTGCTGAAGGCCGAGGTTATTTTTAGCGGCTCTACAGAAGGCTGAACTTAGCTGCTCGGATCAACAGCGGTAACCTAGATCTTACTCAATTTGTTCGATGAGCGAGAAAATTTCGATACCAAAGAATAGAACTTTGGGTTTTGGTTAAGAACGACGGTCCAGGTTTCGTTTCCACTATATAAAGCTCGGGTGAGCACGAAAAAAGTTGTTTAAATCAACTCAACTCTGATTTTGTTTGTTGTCCAAATATTTCTCTGCATCCAGGGCCGCCATGCACCCGAAACCCGCGCTGGTTATAGCTTGGCGGTAGATATGATCAGCGACATCACCGGCCGCAAAAACTCCCGCAACGCTTGTTGAGGTAGCATTTCCTTCGCTCCCGCTCTTTATTTCAATATAGCCATCTGACATTGCCACCTGGTTTGCAAAGATAGTCGTATTTGGGGTGTGTCCTATCGCTATAAATATTCCAGAAACGGAAATGGACTTTACTTCCCCAGATTTACTCTCCACCCTCATTCCCGTGACACCCGACTCGTCTCCAGTTACCTCGCACAGTTCGTGATTCCATACAAATTCGATATTGTCTTTAGCGAATAATCGATCTTGCAGGATTTTTTCTGCACGCAGTTCGTCCCTGCGGTGAACGAAGTACACTTTTTTTACGATATTCGATAGATACAGAGCTTCTTCTACGGCGGTGTTGCCGCCGCCGATGACCGCGACATCTTGGTTTCTAAAGAAAAAACCATCGCACGTCGCACATGCGCTAACCCCTTTTCCTTTGAAGTTTTCTTCACTATCAAGACCCAAATACTTTGCTGATGCTCCAGTCGCGATAATCAGAGCATCACAGGTGTAGGATTTATCGTCTCCGATCAGTTTATGTAAGCCCCCGTCATTCAAATCTACGGTGTGTATGTGGTCGTTGACGATTTTGGCCTCAAATCGTTCAACGTGCTCTGCCATTTGCATCATCAGTTCTGGACCCTGAAGATCGGCATGACCACCAGGCCAATTCTCGACCTCCGTGGTGGTTGTCAACTGTCCGCCGACCTCGACGCCTGTGATCAAAGTGGGTCGAAGGTTTGCTCTCGCTGCATAAAGTGCGGCCGTATAACCAGCAGGACCGGATCCTATTACGATTAGAGATGAATGCTCGTTATCTGCCATTGAAATACTTAAAAATCCGCTATCTTAATTGATCGATCGAAATTATCGAGAGGCTCTTCAATCATAAGTAAATGCAGCCTCTCTGTAATAAGGATCACACAATTTTTTGATCTTGAAAGCTCCTTATATCCTCTTTGCTGAACCCCAGTTCGTCTAGTATCTCAACTGTGTGTTGACCCAGTTGAGGCGGGTCTCGTTGAACGCTCGGTGGGGCCGGGTGAGTCAAATGACTTGCACTGACTACCCTCAATTTATTTTCCGGTGATCCAGGTTTCTCTATTTCTGTAAATGTGAGTCGGTGATCAAACTGACTATCCTCCGCAACCTGACTCAGGCTTCTTATTGGCGCTGATGGAATGCCGGATTGACCGAGTGAGTCAAGCCAAAATTCAGTATCGTGCCGTTTTATAGCTGGCTCTAGTAGCTCTTCTATTTCAGTCGCATTCTTCAATCTCACCTCAGGATCGGGAAACCGGGCGTAGGCCTGTCCTTGGCCTACCAATTCAAACAATTCCTGTACATGAGATTCCTTGAGCGCGATTATTTGAACAAATCCGTCAGAAGTTGCAAAAACATTGGCGGTTGGTTGTTTGGTTGGCGAGTGGTTTCCGGTCAGATCAGGAAGATTTTTGGTTAAGAAGTAGTTGCCAAACTGAGGTGCCTGCATCATTACAGCGCTATCCATCATTGATATATCTACTCGCTGACCTTCGCCAGTAACATTTCGTCTGAGTAGAGCTGCGGTGATAGCGAAGGCAGCATTTAGAGAGGTGCTCATATCCACTGCAAAATAACCCGCCCTGGTTGGTCCTGTCTCGTTGTGACCACTTATGCTCATCATTCCGGAAGAAGCTTGAATTGCACCATCAAAAGCCGGTAACTCTGATTTAGGTCCACTCTGCCCGTACCCAGATATGGAAGCGTAAATCAGATTTGGATTTATTGCCTTGAGAGATTCGTAGCCGAATCCCAGCCGATCTATGGTGCCTGGTTTAAAATTCTCAACGACTACGTCCGCTGTTTTAACAAGCTCATAAACTATTGTTTTTGCACTGGTGTGTTTTAGGTCGATTGTGATTGAGCGTTTGCCTAAATTACAGGTGAGAAATGATGGAGCCATGCCGTCGCTAGTTGACGCCATCAGTCCCCTGGTCATATCTCCTGTCCCTGGTTGCTCAATTTTTATTACATCTGCACCCAGTTGAGCGAGTTGCTGAGTTGCGAAGGGGCCAGCCAAAACAGCGCTGAAATCGATAATGCGTATGCCTGTTAGTGCTCGTACCTCGCTAGCCATTCCTAACCCTATCTTGGCGTCAATTCAAAAATCCAAAGATAACCGCTACTCACAATCGGGTAGGCTTCCTCAAAAGAAAATTCTCGGTCCTGCGGCCCGAGAGGGTATTTTCTTGCAAGTTCGGAGAGGATGTACGGCATATCCGGATCGTCTTCGATCCGAACCAATTGTCTGGGATATAGCTTGCCATCCACTCTCAGGATTGCCCGACCGTCTTCCAGCGCGTGAATTGGCCATTGTTTCCAAATCTTCCCCCACCAAGTTGTCATATAACCGCTCGGTATAAATATTCTGCCGTTGTGTTCGACGATCCAAGTAATTCGGGAGCTCTCTGGCTCCAAAAGCTGAAATTCGACTTCTTGCCTATCTTTAATGAAGGACCAATCAGGCTCTTCGCTGACTACCGTGCCCGTAGTGAAGGGACCTCCAGATACAACTATCCACGGACCGTCTGCGAATCTCATACCGAAAAGAAAAACCGTAATCGCGAGGGCTATAGCCCCGAAGACAAATAGGCTCCTCTTGATAAATGTCATAATGAACGTCATCACTCCCCCAAAGGTAAGTTACCTCCACCCTTTATAACGCTTTGACGTAGAGATGCCTACTTTCTTATATTGCGGCTAACTTCGGTTTCATGGGTTGATTTTTAGATGAACAAAATTAAAAAGGTGGCGCTCATTACCGGCGCATCGGCGGGTTTGGGGCAAGAGTTTGCGAAACAGCTCGCGGGACAGGGATGTGATCTCGTTCTTGTGGCTAGACGTGAGAATCTTTTGGAGAACATTGCAACTGAAATTGTCGAGAACTGGCCAGGCACCTTGATTACCAATATCAAGGCTGATTTATCGGAACCTTCGGCACCACGAGAGATTTTCGATGAGTTGTTGGATTTGGGTATTTCGCCGAATTACCTAATTAATAACGCCGGATCCGCTGGCCCGGACTTTTTTGACGAAATTCCGTGGGAAGAACATCTGAACTATATGACTTTGATGCAAACCAGTGTCGCGGAGATGTGTCATCGCTTTATCCCCAAAATGCTAAGCAAGAAGTTTGGACGAGTCATAAATGTATCGTCAGTTGCGGGCAGAATATCAAGAGCGGGTGACTGTCATTATGGGCCAATGAAAGCTTATTTGGTGGCTCTGTCTGAAGCCCTGAATGCATCCACTCATAATCATGGGGTCAACGTCTCTGCGCTTTGTCCGGGATTCACCCATACTGATTTCCACCAAGTTGGAGATTTAGAAGAGATGAAAGAGAACACCCCAAGATTTATTTGGTACTCAGCTCAGACAGTCGTTCAGGAAGGGTTGCGAGCAGTAGAGAAGGGCAGAAGTATTCAAGTTTCTGGTCGCCTGTATCGATGGATTGATCCTCTTTTCCAATCCGTCTGGACGCGAAAGATATTTCAAATAAATCGTCAGTGAAATCCGAGAGATTTTTTTCAGCAAGTTGGCATAATGTGGCAGAGGAGGGGGCGAATGACAGGATCAGTATATTCTGACACTAACCGTCAGCTGCTTTTTGTTCTATCTAACTTGGCGATTTTTACGATCGGCCTTGGCCTAGCGGTAAGAGCATTGATTGCGGGCGATTTACAAGCGGACTTATTTGACCAGATAGATGTAGCTCGATCGGCCACGATGGTTGGCGAAGTTCTTGCTGCCACATTCGCGGGATTCGCTATCACGCTATTATTTGGTTCGGCGATTGTGGATTTGGTCGGTATGCGGTCGGTGCTAATCTTATCCGCATTAGGATACGTCGTCGGCAGTGTTCTTGTTTTGATGGCTACCTTAATTGATCCCTCACAACTAACTTATCAGTTGGTCTATGCCGGGTTTTTATTGACGGGTTTGGGCTGGGGAGGTGTTGAGGTTGCCACAAACCCGTTAGTAGCAACCATCTACAAAGAAGAAAAAACGCATCGGCTAAATATACTGCACGCCTGGTGGCCGGCTGGAATAGTAATAGGTGGCCTAGTTGGAATTCTACTGACAACTTTAGATATTAGTTGGAAAGCGAATCTTATTGTACTGATGATGCCAGCAATTCTACTGCTCGTATTGGTCACTCGGGCGGAATTTCCGGTGACCGAGAGAGTAGAAATGGGTGTTTCTTACAAAGAGATGTTCCATCAGCTCCTTCGCTCTCCAGGCTTTTTTATCTGGTTTTTTTGTATGATGGGGACCGTCACAGCAGAGTTGGCTCCGAGCCAATGGGTGGACCTGGCTTTGACTAATATTGTAGGCATGTCAGGTATCTGGGTTCTAATTTATGTGAACTCGATAATTTTTGCGGGCCGCCATTTTGCTGGATCTCTCGTCAACAGATTCTCGACGCCGGGTCTTCTCTTCTTAGGTTGTCTTTTGGCTGCCCCCGGTCTTTATTTGCTATCGATCGCCGAAACGCCATTGTTCGCGTTTTTTGCGGCCACTCTTTGGGCAATTGGCGTTTGCTACTTTTATCCAACTATGTTGGGTGCGGTCGCCGAGAGATATCCCGAGGGAGGTGCCCTAATGATAGGGTTGATGGGCTTCGCTGGGGGGCTAGCAAGTTACTCTCTGCTTCCGTGGATGGGCGCGTTGTTTGATCAAGCAAAGCTAAAGGCTGCTGGCGGGCTTGATGCTTTTAACGCTCTTAATGATGATCAAGTGACTGCGGTAATCCGAGTTGCGTCTGTAGAATCCTTTCAGATTGTTGCATTTATTCCTCTTATTTTGCTGCCGATTTTCGGGCTACTTTGGGCTCGAGAGAATGCCAAAGCGACAGTGAACGAATAACGAGCCGAATTGAGTATGAATCGTCGAGAAATCTTAAAACTACTGAGCATTTCCTTGGGAGCGAGTCTTACTCCCTCGATCGAGGCGGCAGCACTAAGCTTCAAGCCGAAGGCAACAAAGGTAAAAGGGTCGTGGACTAATTATCAAAGAGAAACTGCTCACATCTGCGCAGAATTAATTATGCCGCAGACGGAGACACCCAGTGCATTGCAAGTGGGAGTTGGAGATTTCATTGATTTCGTTGTTAATTCTTGGTTTACGAAAGAAGAAAGAAAAAAATTTCTAAGAGGCCTGGACGAAATTAACAGGGTTAGCCGGAAGAAATATGACAGCGCTTTTTTATCTTTGTCAGAGGTAGAAAGGACAGAGTTATTGAATCAAATCGAGGCAAATGGCTCCGAAAACCGGCCGAACAGAAGAGATAAGCAGGCGTATTCCTCATTTTTAAAACTAAAAGAGCTTACGGTCGTTGGTTATTACACCTCGGAAATCGGGCTAAAGGCTGAGAGGGCCTATGTTCCGATGCCTGGAAAATACGATGGTTTTTTCCGTTTTGATCAAGTAGGAAAGCAATGGGCAAGTTAGCGAGAGACGGAGGGTACGATGCGATTGTGGTTGGCTCCGGGATTAGTGGTGGTTGGGCCGCAAAAGAGCTAACAGAGAAAGGCCTATCAGTACTCCTTTTAGAAAGGGGTAAGCCAATTTCGCATGGGATTGATTATATAGGAGAGCACCAGCCGCCCTGGGAACGCGCAAACAAGGGGCTTCGACCAAGAGATCTATACGACTCTGAGTATCCAATTCAGTCCACCTCTTACGCGTTTGATGAAACCACCAGACATTTTTGGAATAACGATGCGGAAAATCCCTATGACTTTAGGGGGGACAAACCCTTCCATTGGCTCAGAACCGACGTGGTGGGAGGACGTTCGCTCTTGTGGGCAAGGCAGAGTTACCGCTGGAGCGATCTCGACTTTGAGGCAAACAAACGAGAGGGTATCGCGATTGATTGGCCTATCAGGTACGGCGACATAGCTCCGTGGTACTCATATGTCGAAAGGTTTATCGGTGTTAGCGGCGACGCTCAGGGTTTGCCGGAGCTACCCGACGGTGAATTTCAAAAACCGATGGAAATGAACGTTGTAGAAAAGCACGTTGCGAAAAAGATCTCTAACGCTTTCCCGGGGAGAAAAATGTTTATAGGGCGTGTCGCGACACTAACTGAACCGCTTCACGGTCGCGCCCCTTGTCATTATTGTGGACCATGCCACAGAGGTTGTTCTGGAGGATCTTACTTTAGTTCATTGAGTAGCACTCTCCCAGCCGCAGAGTCGACTGGTAATCTGTCGCTTATGGCAAACTCTTTGGTTGAAAGTTTGGAATACGACGCGGTCTCTCAGAAAGTGACGGGCGTAAGAACAATCGACACCCAGACTAAAGAGAAAAATGTGTATCGATCGAAACTGGTCTTTCTTTGTGCTTCAACAATCGGATCGACGCAAATTTTACTGAACTCTTTCGCGGAGGGAGAGAACCGAAGCTTCGCCAACGAGAGTGATGCACTAGGGCGATATATGATGGATCACACTTACAAAGCTGGTGCGCGGGGCATCATCCCTGGTTTTGAGGAATTTTACCCTTACGGCTATCGACCGAACGGTATCTATATTCCGAGGTTTCGTAATTTATCGGGCGATGAAGGGTTAGGTTTTTCGAGGGGCTATGGTTACCAAGGTGGCGCTGGCCGGATCGGTTGGGGTGAACGATTAAAAAAACCAGGCTTCGGGGCAGACTTTAAACGAGAACTGAGAATACCTGGTCCTTGGTATATGAGTTTGGGTGGTTTTGGCGAAATATTGCCGTACGCAGAAAATACCATGCGTCTTCATTCAAAAAAGCAAGATAGGTTCGGGATTCCGCAAGTAACTTTTAAATTTGAGTTTGGTGAGAATGAACGAAGACACAGGAAAGATTTAGTAGAGGAGGGGGTTAAAATGCTTGAGGCGGCTGGCGCCTCGCAAATTCAATCTTATAACGATGAGATGATCGGAGGCGCGGCAATTCATGAGATGGGAACAGCACGTATGGGCCAGGATCCGCGGGAGTCAGTCGTTAATGAATATAATCAAGTACACGCAGCGGACAACGTTTTTGTTACGGATGGCGCGTGTATGACTTCAGCCTCTTGTGTAAACCCCTCGTTAACTTACATGGCGCTGACGGCTAGAGCGGCAGATTATGCGGTCAAACGTTTGCAGGCAGGCGATATCTAAGTTGTGACAAAAAAAGTTGGCCTTTCAATTCTTCTAGTGTTCTTGCTTGGCGTTGGCGCCGCTGCTTATATTTACTGGGACTTTCTGAGGATCATTTATCACCAGCCTCAATTGTTCAGAGAACCCCAATTAGACCATCAGCCCAAACTGATAAAAGATGACTTGGGTGAGATCGCTATACTGAGTTTCTCTAAAACAAACGGGTACAGGCACCATGACAGTATCGCGAGGAGCAAGGAATTTCTGGATGGCCTGGGTCGTGAAAATAATTGGTCTTTTTTTCATACTGAAGATTCTGGATTCTTTTCACCTGAAAATTTAGAACGTTTCGCAATGGTTTTTTTAAATCATAAAAGCGGAACGGTTTGGACAGAGGATCAAAGAGTCGCTCTCAGAGATTATTTGGAAAGAGGAGGGAGTATCTTTGCGCAGCACGCAGCTGGAGGAGACAACGGATATGACTGGAATTGGTATAGAGATCAACTCATCAGAGCTCAATTTGTTGATCATCCGATGGTCAAACATATACAGCCAGCCTCGTTGATCCTCGAGGAATCCTCTCATCCGGTTTTATTGGGCCTTCCCAAGGTCTGGCGAAGGGCCGACGAGTGGTACAACTTTGCCGAAAGCCCGAGAGCGAGAACAAACGTACTGATACGAATTGATGAATCTACGTATGACCCCGAGAAAAGCCCAATGGGCGAGGACCATCCAATGGTATGGTGGCATCAAGTAGGGGAGGGAAGGGTCATATATAGTGCATTGGGTCATACAACAGCTACCTACGACGAGCCTGAGTTCAAGATTTTTATAAGGAATAGTATTCTTTGGCTGGTTGGGGAGAGTTAAACGAGATTTAAGGGGAGAGAGGATGGACTTTGATATACCACCCGGGCTGCAATCTTATCTAGGTGAGCTCGACGATTTTATCGAATCAGACATTAAGCCTTTAGAAAACCAAGACGATAATATTCGCTTTTTTGACCACCGGAGAGAGGACGCTCGAACTGACTGGGAGAGGAATGGGTTGCCCAATGAGGAGTGGGAGGAGTTACTCGTTAAAGCGAAGCGGTTGGCGGACGCCGCAGGCCACTACAGATATCCCTTCCCGAAGGAATATGGCGGTAAAGAGGGCACTAATCTCGATATGGCCATAATTCGGGAGCATTTAGCAGTGAAAGGATTGGGTCTCCACAATGATTTGCAAAATGAACATTCCATTGTCGGCAACAATGTCGGTTTACTGTTGATGATAGAGTACGGGACTGATGAGCAGAAAAAAGAGTGGATTGACGCTCTAGCAGAAAGCAAAGCAGGGTTTGCGTTTGGGATTACCGAGCCTGAACATGGTTCTGATGCTACGCATATGGAAACTCACGCTGAAAGAGATGGCGATGAGTGGGTGATTAACGGAGCAAAGACCTGGAACACAGGTATTCATAAAGCCAAATACGATCTAATTTTTGCCCGGACTGATGGTAAAGCGGGAGATGGTAAAGGCATCACGGCCTTTCTAACGCCCACGGATAGCGAGGGCTTTAAAATAGAGGAAATGATGTGGACTTTTAATATGCCCACTGATCATGGCCGTATTTCCTTGAAGGATGTTCGCGTACCGCATTCATCCATCTTTGGAGGTGAAGGAAAAGGACTGCAAGTCGTACAGCATTTCTTTAACGAGAACCGAATTAGGCAAGCGGCCTCTTCCTTGGGTGCTGCGCAGTTTTGCATTAATGAATCTATTGAATACGCGAAACATAGAGCGCCCTTTGGAAAGCCTTTATCAACGAATCAAGGGATTCAGTTTCCTCTGGTAGAGCTCCAAACCCAATGTGAAATGCTGAGAGCCTTAATTCACAAAACGGCTTGGCAGATGGATGAATACGGTGCCTTTTCGGTCTCGGATAAGGTTTCAATGTGCAACTACTGGTCTAATCGCCTTTGTTGTGAGTCTGCTGATCGTGCTATGCAGGTACACGGTGGCTTGGGTTACTCAAGGCATAAACCGTTTGAACATATTTACCGGCATCATAGGCGATACCGCATAACGGAAGGCGCAGAGGAAATCCAGATGAGGAGGGTTGCAGGTTACCTGTTTGGTTTTATGAATCAGCGTGCTCCAAAAGGGGTGGACGAATAAAACCCTAGCAATGGTTATGGAAGAGAAGAATCCCAGCTCAGAGAATAATGGTCGCTCTGAAGCAATCTTCGATCTCGTACAAGCTGTCCTCACTCGTGAGATGCCAGAATTTTTAGAATTGCGTTCGCTGGACAGGCTCTCTGGGGGTGCGAGCCAAGAGACATACCGTATCGAGTTATTAACTCAAGACGGCATGTCGAGATTGGCGATGCGGCGTGCTAGTGGTGGAGAGCAAAGAGAGATATCGGCACAGTATCCAGGTCTAGCAACGGAGGCGCTGTTGATGCGCAAAGCGTCAGCTGCAGGTGTCCCCGAGCCTGAGATTCTATATGTCCTTGAGCCTGAAGATCGTTTAGGTGATGGTTTCATTATGAGCTGGCTTGAGGGTTTTACGCTCGGGGCGCAAATAGTTAAGGCACCAGAGCTTCAGGTAATTCGACCAAAACTCGCTTTTCTTTTTGGCGAGACATTGGCTCGAATACATGGAATTGATGTTGAGAAAACGGGCCTGAAAAATCACCTACAGTTCGTGAGTCCGCGCGAGTACGTTGAACAAACCTGGGACAGATATAAAGCCTTCGGGACTGCACAACCGATGATCGACTTTACAGCGAGATGGTTGCTTGAAAATCTTCCGGCCGACTACTGCCCATCTCTGGTTCACAACGATTTTCGTAATGGCAACATCATGGTTGACGAAAGTGGTGTTGTAGCGGTACTTGATTGGGAAGTCGCCCACATTGGTGACCCAATGAGGGACCTCGGTTGGATGTTATGTCATTCCTGGCGATTTGGTAGGTCAGAATTGCCGGTTGGAGGTGTTGGTCAGATTGAAGATTTTGTCTCCGGTTATGAATCTGTATCTGGAACCAAGGTTGATCCGGAGGCGTTATTATTTTGGCAAGTCTTTGGTTCGTTTTGGTGGGCCGTTGGGTGCTTGTCTATGGCTGAGCATTATCGGACAGGTCCAGACAAAACTGTTGAACGCCCAGCAATCGGTCGAAGAAGTTCGGAATGTCAGATTGATTGCGTCAATTTACTAATTCCTGGATCGGCTGACTTTGGAAGTGATTTAGGGGCCGAGGAACCGAATCAAATGCCCTCCAGCGAGGAGCTTTTAATAAGCGTCGTTGATTTTCTTCGCGGTGAAGTCATGTCTGCGACTGAAGGGAGAAATCGTTTCTTGTCACGAGTCGCGGCAAATTCCCTTGATATAGTGATTCGAGAAAAACAGCTCGGTGCAATAGTGCTTGAAAAGGAATACGAGCGACTAAAGATACTACTCAATGAGGATTCAGATCAGCGATCACTTAACGAGCTGAGATGGGATTTAGTCCATCGTCTGCGTGATGATTATCAGGTTCTTGACCAAGAACTATTGCAGTTCCATCTCCGCTCGACGGTCGTCAATCAAATCGCAATAGATCAACCCAAATATCCTGGTTTTGCGGAGGCATTAAAATCAATTAACGAAGGAGGAGTCTGATATGGGAAAATTAGAAGGCAAGGTGGCAGTTATCACTGGGGGGATTAGCGGTATTGGTAGATCAACCGCTGAAAGATTCCTAGCTGAGGGTGCGAGAGTTGTTGTTTCCGATGTTAACGCCGATCGGGGTATTTCAGTACAAGAAGAATTTAGATCTCGAGGAGCTGATCTTGAATTTATTAGCACTGATGTCGCGAGTGAATCGAGTCAGTCAGAGCTTTTTGAGCAAGTTGTCGATAGGTATCAAAGCCTCGACATCGTGGTTGCTGCTGCGGGAATTTCATCCGCAAATTACGTGAGCGGAGAGGTAAGGCCAGTCGGGGACAACCCTGAGGAGAATTTCCTGATTAATCGCCCACTATCAGATTGGCAGAGGGTTATCGATGTGAATCTCACCGGTGTCGCCATAACGGACAAGCTTGCAGCGAATCACATGTTGCGATTAGACAGAGCTGGCTGCATTGTAAATATCGCCTCAATAGCGGCGCATGTTCCGCTGGCTGGAGCAGCGGACTACTGTGTCTCGAAATCCGGCGTGGTGATGTTGACTAAAGTTTTTGCAACGGAACTTGCCTCTACAAAAGTTAGGGTTAATGCAGTCGGTCCTGGCTTCATTGAAACTCCAATGACTGCGAGTATCAGGCAGTCACCGGAATGGCAAGCGATGGTCATGCAGTTGACTCCAATGCAGCGATTCGGTCAACCGAATGAGATAGCCAATGCAGTATTATTTCTAGCGTGCGAAGAATCCAGCTATTTCACGGGCCAAACGCTTTTCCCAAACGGCGGAATGAACGTCAGTTAGTCTTGAAGTCGTCCTGATAGGCGCTGAGACTTGCCTGGCCCCCAGTGTGTAAGAAAACGACATCGCTCGACTCATCGAAGGAGCCAATATTGATTTGGTCGATGAGGCAGGCGGCGGCTTTGCCCGAGTAAACGGGGTCCAGCAAAATCCCCTCCAAGCTCGCAAAGAGCCGAATTGCATCGAATGTTTCTTTGTTGGGCATGCCATAGCCCTCGCCGAAATAGGCGTGATTGACCAAAATACTATCCTGATCCAGAGGTCGGTTTTTAGAGGGGAACAGTTCTCGCATTTTTTCAAGAATGTCCGAAATACGAGATTTTAGGGATGAAGGGTTCTCGTGGAAGACATTTGCACCGAGAATTTTTGCGTTGTGTTCTAGAAGCTCTGTACCAAATATCAAGCCCGCTTGCGTTGCCGCGCTAGCAGACGCATGCACAATATCGGTTACACAAAAATTGGCCTGATCTGTAATTTCTTGAAATGCGTGGGCATAGCCCATGGCCCCGATTGGACTCGATCCTCCAGGTGGGATTTCATAGAAGATTTTGCCTTCTTTATTGAGGAGCTCGATTGTTTCTTCTCGACTCTTTCCCAGCTCATCTAGTGGGACAATCGTTAAATTTGCGCCCAAAAGTTCATCTAGGAGGATGTTGCCATTGGCTCGATAGTTGGTAGTGGAGTTTCTAACTCTCTCAGTTAATAGCAGGTGGCAATCGATTCCGAATTTAGCGCAGGCCGCCGCGGTTTGCCTTGCGTGATTAGATTGTACGGCTCCATAGGTGATAATTACCTCTGCATTTTTTGCTATCGCGTCTGCTAGGAGGAATTCGAGCTTTCTTGTCTTATTACCACCGGTAGCTAGTCCCGAGCAGTCATCCCGTTTGATCCAAATCCTGGGCCCGTTAAGTTCGCTACTTAATCGATCTAGAGATTCTAGCGGCGTAGGCCAGAATCCAAGCTGCTTCCTGGACAGGTCACTGCTCCAGTGCTCGGCCATCCTTTCTCTATTTTCATTCTGTGCCAGTGAAGTTTTGGTCATTGTTAGCGTCTCGAGTTTCTCGGCTTAGAGTTGCGCACCGAGGCGGGTTATACAATTCTGAGCGGCTTTGATTCCCTGATTGATATGCTTCTGGCTAATAACTCTTTTCCTCATCGGTAATTTAACCAGGGATTGAATTAGTCCAGCGTTGAACGCGTCCCCGCAACCAGTGGGGTCTTTTATCTCTCCCTTGAAACTAGAAGAGTATCGGCTTGTAGCGCCTCCAACCCTGACTGTTATGGGCTTTTCTCCATCCGTAATGATGATCGTTTTTATCTCTGATATTTCACGACTCATGAATTTTGCCTCGTAAGCATTGCCGATAAACCAATCCCAGGAATCCGATAACTCAGCAATCTCTTTTTGAGATAGTTGGTCTAAATATTGTCCCGGATTCCAGATTATAAGGGGGCGTCTTTTAAGCTTTTTGAAATGAGCGAGCGTGATTTTTGTAAGAGTATGCGGGAAAGGGGCGCAAATCAGGATTTCAACGTTTTTTAATATTTCTTGCAAAGATAAGAGATGTCGTTCCCATGTTTTGGCTCTAATCGTGGGTCCCGGATAGAACGCGGTGAATTGCTCGCCCCGCGAATCAGTTACCACAAAGCCACGAGATGTCTTTCCTCGCACGCGAATAATTCCATCCAAGGGTACTCCCTTTGATCCGAGACGCTCCAAGTATGGTGTATCGTCTTGCTTCCCAGATATGCTTAAGAGAGTCGAAGCTATGCCGAAAGAGGAAAGTCCGATGGCTACGTTTGCGCCGCATCCACCAAATCTGTTGATTGGCGCATTTATCTTTAGGTTCAATGAATTTTTAGTATCAATTTTCCCTATGCCGCGAGTAGAGGAAATTTGGTCATATGCGATGGACCCCAGTACGGCTATTTTTTCAGGCTGGTCACGCATTTTTTTCATCGAGAACTCGCTTGAGTACTTTAGCGAGGTAATTCAGCCTTTTTCTCCAAGGAATGACTCTGCTGTTGCGAATCTCTGATATCAGTGAGTATAGACGAGGATAACCTCTCAGTTGATTCTCAAGTTTGGGAGACACTTTCAAAAGGCAGAAAGCAGAAATTGCAAAGAAAACTATGCTCGGCGAGAAGGGCAGGAAGATAGCTACCACACCTGTGATAAAGAATATGATCGAAAGGACGCCCAAAAGGCCTTTTGTAAGCATATCGAAAACGAACTGTCGGCTTTAACTCAAGCATAGGGAACTTATAGAAACTTTTGAACAGGAAAAAATTTCCAGCAAACATCTTATGCTAGGCTGCGACTTAGGAATTGCGACGTGTTTGAATGTTAAAGATAGAGATCTTCTCAGACGTAATCTGTCCCTGGTGTTTTATCGGCAGTAAGCGGATAAGAAGAGTCATTCACGATGAAAAGCTAGACGGCATAGAGATCATCCACAGACCTTACCAATTATCTCCAAGGTTTCCCAAGGAAGGCCGGGAACGTCCGCAAGCTACGAAAAACCGTCATGGTGACGACCATGATTCAGCTGGGGTGCCTGAATACTTATTTCAAGAAGCGAGTGAAGAGGGAATTGGGTTCAATTATGAAAAGATCCGCTATGTCCCAAACACAAAAAACGTTCATTTGCTCATAGAGCGAGCGCGTGAGATCGACCGGGCAAACGAACTTGTCGATCTTTTTTTTGAGGCTTACTTCTGTTCAGGCCTAGATCTCAGGGAGGATCAGTTGCTGATAGATATTGCAACTAGTATTGGTTTGACTGCAGAGGATGTCAGTGGGGCAATAGAATCCCCAGTTCACAAAAAGGAGTTGGTGAACCAACGAGAGCGAGCCGAGGATTTTGGTATTTCTGGGGTGCCTGGCTTTTTACTTGACAATCGTTACGTGATTCCGGGCACACAAAGCGCGGAAACTTTATCTCAAATTTTGCGTAGAGTTCTGGAGAAAGTAGCCTAAAATCCCAGCAAGATAGGAAGTTAATAGGTCTAGAGGCGAGAAATAAGTTGAGTGGGTTTTTTTCAAAAGTTGCTGTCGTGGCGAGCCGGAGCAGCACGATAATCAAGGACAGCATTGTCTCAGTGTCAAAGCATCTCTCCTCTAATGGGGTCTCGGTTTATCTGGATGACCCAACTGCCGTTCTATTCCCAGATCTAACCACTGAGAGACTATCTACCAGAGAGCTTGGAGAAATGGATTTGGTTGTCGTTGTCGGCGGTGACGGGAGTATCTTAGGTTACGGGAGGGCACTTTCCGCCGATTCAACACCAGTGGTAGGGGTAAACAGGGGCGGTTTAGGATTTTTAGCCGCTATTTCTCCCGATCAGATAGAAGAAAAATTTACCGAGATACTCGCAGGCGGTTATTTGGTAGAAGAGCATTTTTTAATCCAGGCTGAAGTTGTGAGAGGAGGGGAAGCGGTTGAATGCCAGACCGCCCTAAACGATGTTGTGCTGGATACTGGTCGATCTGCTCGCATGTTAGAGTTTGAACTTTGGATAGACGATGCTTATGTCTATAACCAAAAATCAGACGGATTGATTATCGCTACTCCGACGGGGTCGACGGCCTACTCTCTATCGGCAGGAGGCCCAATCATGCACCCGTCCCTCGACGCTCTTGTAATCGTTCCGATGTTCCCTCATACCTTGACATCTAGGCCTCTGGTTGTGCCCAGTGACAAGACCCTCAGAGTCAAGCTTTTGGAAAGTGTGGACGACGAGCCACAGGTTAGTTGTGATTCGCAGGTGCACGTGCCTCTTGAATCAGGTGATGAGCTCATAGTCCAAAGGTTAGCTGCACCGCTGAGGCTTTTATATCCGAGGGAGCACAATTTTTATGAAGCGTGCAGAAGCAAGTTGGATTGGGGCAGTCGTCTTGGGGATCGCTCGAAGAAGAGCTAATTTTGTGAGTAAACCAAATCCTGGGGACGATCTATGTCCATAACGATCCCGTAGTCATCGAACGAGACATTTTTGACGTCTTTCGCGTGGCTGTACATTATCGCTTTCGCCCCAACGTCGCCCTGGATGGAACTAAGAAGAGGAAAAAGATCCTTCGAGAATCCAACCGGATGTCCGGCTGCCGGGCGGTTTTCAGCTTCTGAAATGGTCTTCAATTCCGGCGTTAAGATAGGTCGCAAAATCTTCGGTTTTTCCGCCATAGCAACTCGAACTAGCTCATCCAAAGTGCCCTGTTGAACGAAAGGCATATCCAGAAATCCGAGAAACCCGAAGTCCCAACCCAAGCTCGAGAATCCACGAGCGATAGTATGACCCATCCCAAGCTCGGCCATTTCGAACCGAATGACTTCGTCCTGCTCGCGAGCGCGAAACCCAGGTGCTAGTTTTTCGAGGTCATCGTCTGGCCTAATAACAATTCTCAAACGCTCGAAAGTCATTTGGTATAGGTTGATTGTTCTACCGGCTAGAGTGTTTCCCCCGAGCTCTGTAATTCTCTTATCTTTACCGAAGCGCTTCGAAAAACCAGCTCCGGCTAAAACCACTCCAACATCCACAATGAAATATCAATCTATGAGTAAGCTGCTATTTTAGTGGCATCGGGTGGCGCTGATTTTTTCGCTGAGAGCCCGCGTTCATAAGTGATTTCGGCCATGACGGAGACAGCAATCTCGGCAGGTGTTTTGCTGCTGATAGAGATTCCAATCGGGGCATGGAGTCTCTCGATAGACTCTTGCGCCACGCCTAATTCAATCAGCCGGTCTCTGCGTTTTGTGGAAGTTCTCTCTGAGCCCATAGCACCTATGTAGAAGGCTGGGGTGTTAAAGGCCTCAATTAATCCCATATCGTCTATTCTGGGGTCATGGGTTAACGCTACGACTGCACAGGCTTCGTCTTTCACATATTTCTCTATAGCATCATCGGGCATTTCGCAGACTTTGAGGACTCCTTCTATTTTCAGGCTGTTCAATACGTCCTCGCGTGGATCACAGAGGATCACTCCGTAATCGAGCATTTTAGCGATCTCTGCCACATAAACACTTACTGCTCCTGCTCCTATTATGAAGAGTTGATTCATAGGACCGATCGTATGCTCCATCGTCATGCTTTCCTCATCCCAACGTAGGGTTTGAGGAATCTCACTGTGATTTATCGTTCTCCTGCCTCTTTTAAGCTCTACATGCCTGGTAACCCAGCTCCGTTTGTTCAGACGGTCCAGAATTTGATTTATTTCTATAAGTTCGGTCTTCGAATTCTCAAGTGGTTCGATGACAATATCCAGGCTACCGCCACAGGGGAGATTAAACTTCTCTGCTTCTTCTAAAGTCTCGCCATAGCGGTGAAAGTCGGGCCCTTTGGAAGCAATTGATCTTTCGATCAGTTTTTCAATAAGGTCCTCTTCCACGCATCCGCCAGATAACGATCCAACTGTTTCTTTTTCCGATGTACAGGCAAAAAGAGATCCCTCGGGTCTAGGTGACGAGCCCCACGTTTTCACAACGGTGGCAAGCCAGCACTTTTTATTATCGGAAAGCCATAGATCGAGGGTCTTCAAGACTTCTTTGTTAAGTGCTTCCATTTTCGTTGTTTTAAACTAGTACACTAATATGTTACTTCATTTTCGAAGCAAAGGTGTTTTAGCCTCAACCTATTCAATCTGGTGTCTCTTATATGGATAATCAGTCGGCGCTGAATAAGAATTCGTAAAATTAAAATTTTAAGGGTGATTTTGTGAAAGAAGGACAACCGAAGACCATTCGTTTAGCTGATTACGAGGCCCCCAGCTATATGACTCGCGAGACTGATTTAGTCTTCGATATCAAGGCGGGAGAGACCCGAGTTTATTCTTCGTTGAAGGTGGAGAGAACTAAGGCTGGCGATTCAGAAATTTTCTTATCGGGTAATCAGGCTGACTTAAGATCAGTCACGCTCGATGGGCGTGTTTTGCTGGGCAATGAGTATGAGTTGTCTGAGGAAGGAATAAGGATTTCTGGCCTATCGGAAGAAAGCATCATCGAAATTGAAACATCAATTTGTCCAGAGAAAAACACCTCCTTGGAGGGGCTCTATAAGTCCAGTGGTATGTACTGCACTCAGTGCGAAGCAGAAGGATTTCGAAACATTACTTTTTATCAAGATCGGCCTGATGTGTTATCGAAATTTACGACCACTATTGTCGCTGACAACAATGAATATCCAACACTATTGTCAAACGGCAATCTCATAGCAGAAGAGATACTGGAAGGGGGAAGAAGAAAAGCAGTTTGGGAGGACCCTTTCCCCAAACCGAGTTATTTGTTCGCTCTTGTTGCTGGAAATTTAGCGGTTCTTGAAGACGAATTCTTGACGATGAATGGTCGCTTAGTCGAACTAAAAATATATTCAGAACCTCATAATATTGATCAGTGTGAGTTTGCGATGGATGCATTGAAACGGTCGATGAGGTGGGACGAAGAGCGTTTCGGACGTGAGTATGATCTCGACATCTTTATGATTGTTGCCGTAGAGGACTTCAATATGGGGGCGATGGAAAATAAGGGATTGAATATCTTCAATACCTCTTGTGTTCTCGCATCGCCGGATACAGCCACGGATGATGGCTTTCAACGGGTCGAGGCAGTAGTTGCCCACGAGTATTTCCATAATTGGTCAGGAAACAGGGTCACCTGTCGGGATTGGTTTCAGTTAAGCCTTAAGGAGGGCTTCACTGTTTTTAGAGATGCGGAGTTCACGGCGGATACACACTCGAGATCGGTGAAGCGCATAGAAGACGTCGGATTCCTACGGTCAATACAGTTTGCCGAAGATGCGAGTCCGTTGGCACACCCGGTAATGCCCAGCTCGTACATGGAAATCTCAAATTTCTACACGACAACGATTTATGAAAAGGGTGCTGAGGTCGTGCGTATGTATCAAACGTTACTCGGTCAAGAAACCTTTAGAATGGCCACGGACGCTTACTTTGATAGGTTTGATGGAAAAGCCGCCACCACAGATGACTTTAGGGAGACAATGGCGGAAATTGGCGGGCGCGATTTGGTGCAGTTTAGACGTTGGTATGAGCAGGCTGGCACCCCGCTTCTTGAGATTTCCGAGGTCTTCGAAGACAACAAACTCATCTTGCAAATCGAACAGTCCTGCAAACCAACACCCGGCCAAGAGCAGAAGCTACCGTTCCATGTACCGATTGTTTTGGGACTACTCGATGAAAGCGGACAGGAGCTCGACTTAAGTAAAACAGAACTGCGTTGTTCAATGGATACTAGTCTTCGAGACGAAAACCGAAGTCTCCTCCTAGAGTTGCGAGAAGACGCAACCGAGATCGAATTTGCAAGTTTTGACAGAAAACCCGTTGTTAGCTTTCTGAGAGCGTTTTCTGCTCCCGTGAAACTCAATTATCAGAGAGAAAAGGAAGAGACACAATTTATAGCCCGAAATGATAAAGATGGTTTCGTGCGCTGGGATGCGATGCAGACCCTGTGGTTGGCGGCGTTCGATGATCCGGCGTTAGAGGAAGCTCCTTGTGAAGTTGTTCAGGAAACAGCGATTGAGGCACTGAAAGCAGAAAACGCCGAACAAAAACTCTTGAGAGCAAATATGCTTTCTGTTCCGAGTGAGTTGTACCTTCTCGAGCAGTTAAGTGACATCGACCTCGACAGAACGCTTAATCAGAGAGATGACCTCCTCCGAAAGTTAGCAATCGATAACCGAGATACGTGGCTGCAGGTCTACGAAACCTATGAGAATGATAAGGCTTTTTCGGCCGAAGCGGACGCCGTTGCAGATAGAACACTGGCAAACTTGTCCTTCAGTTATTTGATCAGAGGCCTTTTGGCCGAAGGCAAGGAAAGTGATGCTGTTGATCTGATCGATACCAGATATTGCAAATCTAATAATTTAACAGTCCGACGCAATATTCTGGCTTTGGTGTGCCACCTCAAAGGGATTCCCAGAGAATTTAGAACAAAAATCCTGTCCGATTTTTATTTTAAATGGAAAGGATATGCGCTAGTACTGGATCTTTGGTTCAATATTCAAGCTCAGAGTCCTAATTACTCGATTGAAGAAATTATCGAGTTAGAGTCACACAGTGATTTCGACGTTAAAAATCCTAATCGGGCCAGATCTATCTACGGGGCGTTCGGTATGCTCAATATACGAAATTTCCATCATAAGAATGGCTCGGGATACGAATTTTTGGGTCGAGCCGTCGAAAAATTAGATTCTATTAACCCGCAAATTGCCTCGAGGCTTTGCTCACCCCTAACTCGCTGGACTAAATTTGACGAGGGGAGGTCGAATTTAATGCGACGAGAGTTGAAGCGACTCTCTGAGACTAAAGAGATATCAAAAGATTTGTATGAAATCGTCAGTAAAAGTCTTTGATTCGCTTTTAGAAGATGGTGTGGAGGCTTGCTAGCTTGAAGTCATTGTCGGATAAAGCGGAGGCAGAGTACTGGTTCTTTTCTCGATGATCCGCTCGGCGGAGGCCTTTTCAATGACATTGATTGCGAAGAGTTTGTCTTCTGCGCTGAGAGAGCGTTGCTCTTGAGAAAACGAGGCTGAATCAAGCAAAGCAGTTAATTTCCGTCGGTCTTCATTTTGTTGAGCAAATCTCTCAACTAGTATGAGCACGTCTTCGTCTGGATTTTTTCGCAACCAAGTATAAAGAGCTTTTCTAGCTGTATCCGAGTTCCCTGATTGGATGGCTTGTAGAAGTTCTTGTTTTTTTCTTTTCAGGGATTTGCTTTGCGCCGTAGCAGTCTTTTTTCCTCT
>CAJXCK010000003.1 GCA_913051785.1 uncultured Gammaproteobacteria bacterium | reverse complement strand
ACCCGTCTCTTCGAAACTATTCCTAGCATGAATCAAGCTTGAGTTTTTCCCCATCTTTATCCAAGTCATGACCGCAGTATCATCTCCACAGTCCACAATTTCATGCAGCTGGCACGAGGCGTTTTCCTTGATTTCGATTAGGAGAGGTAGAGGTTGTCCTCGTTGAGTTACCGTGATCGGCTCCTCGAGATTGCCGTCTATTTGAATCCTATTGATCTTTTGCAGCTTCTTCAGACCTAGCGCGGCAATTGGTGATTCTCTTCTTATTTCCTCGATATTGAGTCCGCTATCGCCTACGTGAATAGCAGTGGATGCGGCATTCGTTATGACGGTATTCTCCTGTTTCGGACTGGCGTTCAGAAAAAGCTCAAGAATGTCCGAGCTCTTCGTATACTTCCATCTCTCTAGCTGTTGGGTAGCAGCAAGTACTTGGCTCGTGTTTTCCATCGCTTCTACATCGCTCAACGACATGAAGTCTTCAGGGCAATCGGTGTCTTGCTGCATTTTCACTGTAGCCAAGCGTAGCCCTTCGACTCTAATTCTAGAGCCAGCGATTTGTCTCCTGACTGAATTATTCTGCCCTCCGACAGGACGTGCACGAAATCTGGTACCACGTAGTCCAGCAGTCTCTGATAGTGAGTGATGAGAAGCACTCCATTGGAACTTTCCCGGAAAGCGTTCACACCATTCGAGACGGTCTTTAGTGCATCAATATCTAGTCCGGAATCGGTTTCATCTAATACAGCTAGATCTGGTTTCAAAACCAGCATCTGCAAAATTTCATTGCGTTTTTTCTCCCCTCCGCTGAAACCCTCATTCACTCCTCGTTTTAAGAAATCTTGATCCAGGTCGAGAGAAGAGGCAATCGACCGAACCCGCTTCATAAAGTCCGTGGTCGATTCAGGTTCTTTTGATCTCGCTTTATTAAGGGAATCAGAGCTGGCTTTGAGAAACTCCATGTTGCTGACGCCTGGGATTTCTACGGGGTACTGAAAACCCAAGAAGAGGCCTGACTGAGCCACTTCTTCCGGTTCCATCTCATTCAGGAGCTGGTCTTTAAAAAGTACCACCCCGGATTGAATTGAATAACCAGGCTTACGCGCGACGACGTGAGCCAATGTGGATTTACCTGACCCATTGGGGCCCATAATTGCGTGAACTTCTCCTGGATTAATCTGGAGTTTAAGACCATTAAGCACGGGACGAACTTCTCCCGAGCTCTCGACGTTGACTGAGAGGTTGTCTATAGACAATAGACTCAACCGACGGCTCCTTCCAGACTAACCTCGAGAAGCTTGCCTGCCTCGACGGCAAACTCCATGGGAAGTTCTCTAAAAACGTCCTTACAAAAGCCATTGACGATAATGCTGACGGCTTTCTCGGCGTCGATGCCTCTTTGTTGGCAGAGGAATAACTGATCCTCGCTGACCTTCGACGTGCTTGCCTCGTGTTCAACGACGCAGCTGCTGTTTTTGCTTTCGATATAGGGAAAGGTGTGAGCACCACATTCGTTGCCAATCAATAGTGAGTCACATTGTGTGAAGTTTCTTGCGTCGGAAGCCGTTGGCGACACACGCACTAACCCTCGGTAGGTACTGTCGCTTTTTCCGGCGCTAATCCCTTTTGCTATGATGGTGCTCTTCGTATCTCGTCCTATGTGTATCATTTTCGTGCCGGTGTCAGCCTGCTGCTTATTGTTAGTCAGGGCTACAGAGTAGAACTCTCCGACAGATTCGTCCCCTCTTAAAATTACGCTAGGATATTTCCAGGTTATGGCGGAACCGGTCTCAATTTGCGTCCAGGAAATCTTTGCCTTTCTGCCAGCGCACAAACCTCTCTTTGTTACAAAATTATAAATTCCACCCCGTCCCTCAGCGTCTCCTGGGTACCAGTTTTGAACGGTCGAGTATTTTATTTCCGCATCGCCCAGTGCAACTAACTCGACAACAGCGGCATGCAGCTGATTTTCGTCTCTCATTGGTGCTGTGCAGCCCTCGAGATAGCTGACATGAGAGCCCTCGTCAGCAATGATAAGGGTCCTTTCGAACTGACCAGTATTTCTTTCGTTAATACGGAAATAGGTCGATAACTCCATGGGGCATCGAACCCCTTTGGGTATGTAAACGAATGATCCATCCGTGAAAACAGCTGAATTAAGTGCGGCGAAGAAATTATCTCGTTGGGGAATGACTTTACCCAAGTATTTCTTGACCAGTTCCGGGTGCTTTTGGACGGCCTCCGAAATTGGGCAAAAAATAACGCCGGCCTCAGCCAACTTTTCTTTAAAGGTCGTGGTAATTGAAACACTGTCGAATACGACGTCTACAGCCACATTGTTATTGTCCGAGTTTTGTACGACGCCAGCCAAAGCTTCCTGTTCATGAAGAGGTATCCCTAGTTTCTCATAAGTCGCCAAAAGTTCAGGATCCACTTCATCTAGAGATTTTGGACCATCTAGGTGACTTTTGGGAGCCGAGTAGTATGAAATTGACTGAAAGTCGATTTCTGGATGATCTATATGACCCCAGGCGGGCGGTGACATACTTTGCCAGCTTTTGAACGCCCTTAAACGCCAGGTGGTTAGCCATTCTGGCTCGTTTTTTTGGCTTGATATGTGCCGAACTACATTCTCGTCGAGACCGGGAGGCAGTGTTTCCGACTCGACATCCGTGATAAAACCTGCCTCATAGACTTTCTCGGAGTCGATAATGTCCTGTACACTTTGATTGGCCATGTCTGAACGGTTCCCGATAAGGCGTTAGTATTGAAATAGACCCTCTGAAGGCAGCTAAATACCGGATAACTGCATCGTTTCAAGATTTAGCAAGTGTCCCTTTATATACTAGCGAGGTCAATTATTCGTGATCCTACGGCATTCCCAATTCAAAAGGTGAACGATGTCTTTTTGTCTAATGTTTGGCGTGTTTGGTATGAGAATTAGTATTAAGTTTTCGTTTGGAACATTTGCCTGTGCTTACTCTTGAGTTGAAATGCCCAAATTAATTCGAGTTCCGGAGAAAAATGTTGAGCATGCTTATGGCGTTTATCTACTCTCTCGTGAACACCGGTTGATTAAACGCTTACGTCGTGATCATCAGCCAACCATCCATGGACAGAAATCCTGGGAATCCGCTTATTTAATGATGGATTATCTGTCTCACTATGCGTTACCAAAAAAAGGTCACGTGATGGAGATTGGCTGCGGTTGGGGAGCGATTTCCGTCTTTTGTGCCCGAAAGTATGACTCCCGAGTCCTGGCGGTGGATTTGGATCCTGCGGTTTTTCCCTTCATGAACGTCCTTTCACATATTAATGCAGTTGAGATTGGCCATCGTTGTGCGGATTTTTCGAAATTGAAGGGTAGGGAGCTTGGGCAGTATCAAACTATCGTTGGGAGCGATATTTGTTTCTGGGATTCTCTGGTAAAACCGTTGGTTAATTTAGCTACACGAGCGCTGAAAAATGGAGCAGAACAAATAGTGATAGCTGATCCTGGAAGGCCAACCTTTTATGAGTTTTGCGACTTGATGACAAAAAAACATTCAGTTCATCTGCAAGAATGGTACGCCGTGGAACCAAAACGAGCTGTAGGCGAGATCGTTCTGATTAAAAATAAATGAGCCTCGCTAGTTTGTAAAAAATGTATCCAGCTGGTCAGCGAGGCCAAAACAAGCATTACTTTGCACTCTTGCCACAAGAGGAATAGGCAGGATTAATGCGGGCATATAGCTGGTTCCAGCAGCGTCGGATGATACTTTTCCTGCTACCATCTTGTTCTTAGTATCCCAAATCGTAGCTTCATAAGACGCATCATTTTCCCACGTTAGGAAACCAAAGCATCCGCCGCCACCCGGTGTGATTCCGCAGCTCATGGAGCCGCCGGAGGATGTTCGCTTTGTTTGACCCTCTATCCAAATAAGATATTTCAATCCCATTTGTTCGAGACGCTCGGCAAGAAGTTTTTGATCGAGAAGATTGACTAGTGCATTCATATTCCCGGGTGCGGTTCTTGGTTCGAACCAGGGGAAAGTCTGGTCAACGAACCTTTGCTCGTTGAGCACCTGTAGCTTACTTTTCTTTGCTCTTAGATTAGTCGCGACGCAATCGATGAAATCGATTTCTGTCTCTTCTGTACTGGGACGACTTCTCTTACCTAGAATAACTAAGGTTTCGCCACCAGAAATTTCAGTAGATCGTTCTCGTACTTGCTGAACAGTTGCGGTTACGCAACCGAGTAAAGTTAAAACAGCTCCGCAAATGACGGTTGCCTTAACACATTGTAGTAATCGAGATACTTGGTTAGACGTCTCTTTCATTCTCCACCGTCCTGGATCACTGGGGAGTCGAGTTTCAGCCAATCAGCGACCAGCTGTTCATTGGAGAATCTTATGCTGAAAACCGCCATAACGTCGCGGCAGGCTGCCAAAGCGGCTGCCTCAAGGCCATCTCGTTTGCCCGTGTGATTGTTTTTATTAGCCTTGCCATAAGCCGGAATTGACCATGTTGACTTCAGGTTGCGCTCTAAGTCATACAGTTTGAACTCGTATCGCATCCAGACTTCATAGTAATCAGTGCGCGTTTGCTCAGGTGTAGCAAATTGAAGTTCCCGAATGTCAGGCTCTATCGCTAAGGCTGCAATATTTTGGTCATCAATCGATTCGAAGAAGGTGTGGTTCGAGAACAATCCCGAAGCGAGACGTTCGAAAAGTGCTCTTTGCGCAGATCCAACTTCGATTACGAAGTCCCCACCTTTTTCAACGGTTTCATTATGGACAAAGTCCGTTAACGACTCATTAATAATGAGTGCAACGGGAGTGCTTTGTCTCTCGACTAGCGGACTAGGGAAATCCGTTTCCAAGGATACCTGGGTCGATGCACACCCCACTAGGATTGCGGCCATGAGGCCGCAGTGTAGCATTTTGATACGGTGCCACTTATTCATTGATATTCCGTTAAACCGACGAAGGTTCCGTCGTTTCGATATGCTAACTCTCTCATCAGTGCAGCGAATCTATAAATTCTTGCATTTGGCTGGTCTAAGTATACCGGGAAACCAACGGCGTGAATTCTTACTCTACGCCGACCCATTTCATCAGCTATATTTATTTGGTCAACAGCATCAACAACTTCTTCGACTGAATCGCCCGTATAGTCGTCACCGAAAACATAAATACTTATATTTTTCGTGGGATCATAGTAGGTATCGATTGCTTCTCTTATTCCCTCGACTGGGCTTGAGTTAGAGAAGGGGGCCCAGCCGCTAAGTGTTTGAATGATCCGATTTCGAACTCCTGCGCCGTCTTCAAGCCAGGTTCCTCGGTATTGGGGAAACATATAGTCGCCCATGTCGTTCATTACCTGTATCCCCTTAACCCGAGGATAAATCGACAACGTCTCATCAACCTTGCGAACGACCTGATTCCAGGCAGCACTTTGCATGCTGCCCGAGGTATCAATGACGAAAATTATATACTCGGAGTCGACCGCGATTCCTCCAACTAGCCCCGAGTCTCTTTGAAAGTCGAGGCCAAGTAGTCGTTGCATCTCATCTGTCAGTGTCTGCTTTGCGCTCGCGAGTTCCGCCGTTTGATCATCGATTTCACGTTCCGCTTCACCCAGTGACATGGCTTTGCCCAATGTGTCCTCGAGCTGTCTCTCTAGTTCCTTTATTGCCTCAATCGCAGCCAGTCTATCCGTAGCCGTCGCATTATCGCGTGCTAACAGGTCTCTTATTTCTCCCCTGATTTCAAATAGTGTCTCCTCTCGAGCCTTGATCCGCTCCGACAGGTCGACCTCACTGTTCTCAAGTAAGATTGGTTCCAGCGGTCGCGTAAGCATGAGCAGCAATATGACCGCTCCAAAGCCACAGCAAATAACATCAAGAAAGGAGATGCTAAACTCCTCGATGCCTCGCCGTTTAATCATTAGTTAGCACTCATAGTTCAATTACGGCCAATCCCACGATGGTGAGATGAACGCTCCGCCTGATAGTCTTGCCAGTTGCCACCAGGCAGCGCTAGCCATTGGATCGCCCTCCATAGGGAATAAGACGACGTTAATAGGAATTTGTCGAGAAATCTTAGATGCTGCCTCGCGAAAATAATCTAATCGCTTCTTTCCGCTCACTGTTGCTGATCGCGGCTCTGAACTGTTTCTCGTTGGCAAGCCATCGGTGATAATGTAAATGTTGTCTGGGATAGGGGAGAGGTTCTGGAGGCGTGTCATCAATGCCTCGAGGTTGGTCCCACCCTCCGGAATAAAACCATTGAGTTTCTCTATTGCGTCGTTTAACGGTTCACCATCTTCCATTTTGTGCCAATCTACATTGGTATCACCTATCAATGATCGAACCTGCTGATTAAATGTGAACACTTGAAAATCAGCATCCAATGGTAATTGAGTCGCTAACCAGTCTACTGTCGCTATTGCTCTACGCCATTTTGGTGAAGATTTTTTCTGTTCTGAGCTCATATTTCTGCGCCGCAGAACGTTCAAAATAGTCTCGTCGAGCATGCTTGCTGAAACGTCGATTGCTATGACGATATTCCTTCCACCTACTTTCATCCCGGTCAAGTATTGCCTGTCGCCATCGCCCTCAAAAGTTCTAATCTGGGTGCCCTCAATGGAGGACTTTTCTGATTCCAGCTTGGCGACCTGCTCCTCCCGCGTGTCGATATCAGAAAACAGTCGTGCGATATCCTCTTTCTTAGCGATAGTTAGTTTTTCTATATCGGAGAGCTTCGCAATTTCCTCCGATAATTCGAGCTCAAGCCTATCTTGCTCGGATTTTGATTGTTCAAGGTTCTTTGCGTTTTTGTCTGTTTGTTCAATAAGTTTAGATAGATCTTTTTTCCCTTCGAGTACCTCATAGTCCAACAATCTTAGTTCTGCGAGTAAATCTTGATTGATCGCTTCCTGTTCATTCGAAACGTTGTGATTGATAATCAGAAAGATAAGAACCACGGCTCCGAAACCACATGACATGACGTCTAGAAAGGACAAAGAGAAACCGCCAGTCGTTCGCGTCTTTTTCAATTAAACCTCAACTCGAATAGCTTCGTAAGCAGAGCCCTCGAAATGTATTTTATCTTTCGCGTTGATCGAAGCGCTGCTTGGCGGTGAACCGTTAACAAGCACTGTAGAGTTGGGCCGCAACAAACCTTCTTCATCTAAGAATCCTTGCCATCGCGGATTGGCGAGTTTCCAAGCACTCCCATTCGATACTAAATGCGTTGCTTTTTCTTTTTTGGGAACTTCGGGCGAGTTATTTTCGTTCAAGTTCCTTGCCTGTGAGCCCGGCTCAGACAAGCTTTCGATGGTCGCGATTCGCTGGATGCTGTTTGGTACCACAAACATCTCTAGATTTGCGTAGTTCGCGAGAAAGTCGTCCTCAATATTTCGGATCGATTGGGCTCCGCGCTCTTTAAGCACGTTTGAGATAAATGGTATTCGCTGTGCTCTAGTTGAGAGAATCAGCGGCCTATTATGGTCAAGGTGCAGTCCGAGAAATTTTTGTCTGACGAGGTCTTGGATTTTTTCTCTCCCCAATTCAACCCTGCCGTTGAAATCGTCACTCGTGACGGAGAGACTCATATAATCCGGCTGACTGTCCTCTAGCCGCTCTCTGATTTGATTAAAGAGTTGTTGCTCTGTAGCTCCATTGGCAAGTACATCGAATCGATCCCTTTCCAAGAAAGTCTCTGCGACCAAATATAGAAGCCCCTCAATGAGGTTCAAAAATCCGCTGCCCTCTAAAATCTGGCATTCTGCGGTCGTTAGTTTTCTCTCCCGAGAGACCACGCTTGTCGTGCAGGCGTGACTAAGCCCTATATCCAAGAACTCGAAGTCCATGTGCTGCTTTGGCCCAACTCGAAGCGCATTATTGAAAAAAGATAGCACCTCCAAGTCGGCTGCCTCGGCGATACCAGCTAATAGTCCCAACTGCTGATCTGTATAGTGTTCCGATACGACCATCACACATTTACTAATGCCACTTTTTTCTTTCACGCGACGTAAGTGATGGAAAATCAGATCGGCGTAGTTTTTCGCGTCGTTGACTGGGTTCGAAAGGGGGTCAGCGGACAGTTTTCTTAGATATTGGGTATTGACTAACTGTGGATTAATTCTACAGAGGGCAAGCGCATCCTCTGAGAAGAGTATCTCTTCAGGGCCTTTCGCTACTGCGGCATAATCTCGCTTATTCTGATCAGGTGCTCCATTTGTAACTGCTAGTTCCCAATCGTTAAAGTCTATGATGCCTATCATTCTGCTTTCTTCATCCTCAGGTGGCGGAGGAGGTTTTGATCGCAGTAATCATTGGTCTCAAGAATAAGACGTTCTTGATATAGCTGAAGCTGGTGCATCAGAAACATCAATAGGATACTTATAACTAGCGCAATAAAGGTAGAGTTAAATGCGACGCCCAAGCTCGCAGTCACTCCAGCAATATCTCCCTCGACTGCCTTGTATGCTTGGCCAAGTGCGTCGCCTATACCTCTCACAGTCCCGATGAAACCAATGGATGGTATAGCCCATGCTATGTAGCGGATCATCGATAGTTCGCTATCTAATCGTTCGGATTCCGTATTGCAAACTCCCTGTATTGCTTCGGAAACGTCTTGGATGTTTCCCGTTGAAGCGAAACGGTTTAGCGCCGCGAGCAGGGCCTTTGGTATTACAAACTTTTGCTCCTCCACAGAAAGGGACTCTACCCCTCTGCAATAGAGTCGAGCGTCCTCGGGCAAAATACTCATTCCCTGACCGAGCGTAATTAGCTCCTTGTCTTGGAAAGAGCGTTGTCTGGAAATATCTCTCGCTTTAAGTCCCATCATGGCGAATGCCCAAAAGAATAGGATGAAACATGACTCCTGCTCGTAGTCCCTGAGTACCACAAAAAGGGAACGATCAGTGTCGACAACGGATCCGCTCTCCATGGCCTGAGCGCGTTCCTCCAAGATGGCGTCAGCGTTGGGCCTTATAATGCTTAGGTAGATGATATGTACGACTACGATAGAAATAATCAGCGCGCTTATTTGATAAATAAATTCAGCTGGAATCGTTTTTATGTTGTCTCGATCGGTTGCCATTAGATATCTACCGGAAAAGCGACCGCGAAGTCCTCAGAAATCTGTTCGCTAGGAATAATGGTGTCTTCGTTTTTGCGTTTCCGAGTCTTTTGAGCTGATTTTATTTCTGTCTTCGGCTTCTGATTGCCAGAGACATTCTCTTCGATTACTTCCGAAGATTTTTGGTTCGGTTCTGGGTTTGGATCTTCATTTTCTGCCGAAAGAAACCCGATCGAGAAACACAACAGTAAAATAAATGAAATTGTTTTGATCTTCATTTGGAATCACTCCTTACTCGGCATAGCGAGCGACGCGAAAGCCCAAGTCTTCGCGCCCATCAATCGCATAGTCTCGATAAGCTAGCCTGAGTTCGGTGAGTGTACCATGCATCCAACTGCTCCCTTTAATGACGTGGTATTGACCGTTCTGAGGCCCTAGGTGATCGCTAATTGCCTGATTGCCAGGGATCTCGTAGAAATCATGGGTCCATTCAGCAACATTTCCCCCTAGATCATAGATACCGTTTCTGTTTGGTCTAAAGGATCCAACAGGGGCGCTAACGATAAAATTATCGTTGTAGCCAAAAATCGAGCGAGCAACGATGTTTTCCGCCGTTCTATCAGCAAAGTTTGCGAACCTCTCAGGAGGTGGAAATTTGGCTCCCCAAGAAAATTTATATTGATCGTCAGAGTCGTAGGCTAAGTCCTTCGTTTTCGATGCGGCCCATTGCCATTCAGCTTCGCTGGGCAAACGATAGCCTTTGGATTTCGATTTAAAGCCAACAACTTTACCAAACTCGATCTCGTAAAAAGGCTGGACTTCCTCTTGTTCCGATAGCCAATTACAAAAAGCAGCAGCCTCATCCCAACTCACGTTGACCGCTGGCTGGTCATCATCGTCTAAGCCATAGGATTGATATTCACCGGAGTCATGACCACTCGCAAACAAACGAAACTGTCTATTCGACACCTCTTTCGTGGCTATATAAAACAGTCTAGTGAACTTGGCTTCTCTTTCTATTTCGTTTGCCCTTCTTCCTGGCACTCTTCTAGAAGCGCCTAAAATAAGCGTCCTCGCATCGAGTAGTAAAAAGTCGATGCCGCCTGCTGCCTTTATCGAGGGTTTGAGAGAAGCCAGGCGGGCCTCTTCTAAAGTCAGGAGTTTAACTTTGATTTTTTGCTCTATGCCCATCTTGGGAATCAGAGAGGTCTGAAACGAAGCATGATCCTCAAGTGATATAGAAATATCGTGTTCTGTTAGTGGAAGCTCTAAGGTCTGGGTTCCGAAGCCAACCGCTTCAGAGTTGACTGCCACTATCGCGTCCTTCTGTTCAGTCTCGATGATTACCGTTCCTGTTAATAACTCCAAGTTCTCAAAAAGGGTTTTCTTTTCTCCTTTAGGTATGCGAATTGATCTCTCTATGCTCGCGTATCCTGGATAGATAATGAGGACGTCATGGCGGATAGATGAATCTAGGTCGAGGCTCAGTGGAGCGCTTCCCTGGAACGAACCGTTGACTGATATAGCTGCACCCGGCGGTGATGTTCTTAATTCGAGTTTAGCGTCAGCTTTTTTCAAAGCTGGTAATTCGACTGTTTGTTTCGTGCCGGCTTCTGAATAGAAACGCTTTTCCGCCCCGCGAAAACCAGATTTTTCTACCCTAACAGTTCTTTCTCCCTCCAAAACATCAAGTGTCGCTGGAACGTTAAACGCTGTTTCCTCGCCATCTATGAAGATTTTTCCGCCTTCCGGAATTGTGGTAACTGTTATCTCACTCCAACGAGGGCTCATCGTGACCGTAAGCGTCTGTGTCTTCTGTTTACCCTCGATTTCGACACGTTCTTTGAGATCGAAGTACCGGGGGTGAGACAGGTTGATTTCATTCTCACCTGCTGGGAGCTCGAGAGTCACGTTGCCCGAACGGTCAGATTGTCTTTGATCTAAGGCCGTTTGCACCGTGGTTTCGGTTGGTAGACCTCGTAGGACCAATTTCCCGGGCAACGGTAATAGTTCGAATTGGAAGTTCTGGATGTTTTTCTGTGAAACCGTCAAAGCGCTTTCAAAATTTTGATACAAGTCTTTTTCTGCAGAAATTTGATAGTTGCCTGGACGCATAATGAAAACCTCGCCGAATTTGAGAGAAAATCCGGAGAGGTTTATTTTATCTGGGGTTGGAGAAAACTTAACGGTTACGCTGCTTGATGTGAATAGAAACCAGAAGGATAGAAAGCCAACAACTGCGCTAGCTGCTATCACGTACCACATAACTTGCGTTGAAGATCTATCCCTTGATCCAGTAGAGGGCACAAAGACCGATTTTTTTATGCTAGTCATCTCTTGGCTGTTATTCGTCAAAGAAGGAGAGGAGTGCACTCCAACAAAAGCGAATCCCTCCCAGGACGAAATTCTACCGTTTGGTAGATGTCTTTACAGCCATCTTGAGATGCTCTCACCGTGTACTGGCCCGGCCGCAATTCGAGATTAATCTTATCGAACGAACCCAGTTGCCCTACGTTTGATACGCTGACATCCATAAGATTGTTGGACATTAGTGTGATCGTTATTGGGTAACGATAATCGTCGAGATTTTTCTCCGCCTGTTCGGTGCTCTCTCTAAGTTGGTCTCCCAGAGAGCCAAGCTTAGTCGCAGTTTGAAGCACACGTTCTGCATCGGCGAATAGCCTGCTATCAGATAGTCTATTTGGGTTTTTGTTTACCTCGGTGAGTACCTTGAAGACATACTCTAGTTGTTGGGCCCGGCGTTTGCCCTCGGTTGCTAAGAAAATGTTCCCGTCTCGAGTTAAAATCTCATCGTAGACAGCGATCGCGGTTCTCCACTGCTCAAGACTGATGAGTTCCTCTGCTTTGGATAGTTTCGTGCGGATCCAACGAACGTCATCAAGCTTTTGTACCTGTTGCAAGCCGCCATCGGCAGGCAAATTTTTAGCTTCCAGCTCTAGAACTGATTTGAAACTATTTCGCGAGAGCTCGAAATTTCTTTCGGAAAGTGCTGTGAAGCCGGTGCTTAACAGTGACTTCACCTTCACACGATTCGCTCCAGCTTGCGCTGAATCGATTCTGCCTTGGAGTGATCTAGTAGCGGGATCTAAATCTTTTATAACAGCATAGAGTGAAAGTGCTTTCTCATACTCTTCCTCAAGCTCGAAATTCCTCGCCTCCCGCATTTTAGAGACGATCACGGGCAGGGAAGCAATACGTTGCTTTAAAGCTAGGGTTGTTTGGTTCTCTTGAATCCTCGCGTCTAAATTCTCAAAGAGTTCGCTTGCCTGGCTCTCGTTAAGGTTGTCTATAGACTTGCCAAGCTTGTTGGTGATCTCTGCTATCTCTCGCTCCGACGTATTAATTAGCTCCAGAATGATAGATCCTGCCTCCGCATAATATTTTGATGCTTGCAGGTAGTCCTTTGTCATGAATGCTGAATCGCCTCGCGTTGCTGAGCTAGCCGCCTCTTCTATAGATTGCCTTGATTTTTCGGTTGGTAAAAACTTGTCGTTGAACAGGATTTCGAGCTCTACAAATTCACTAAGCGCGGTCTCAGCAGATGTCTTGACCTGTTCAAGGGTCATGGCTTCAAATGGCGCCAGCGCCACGTCGCTTTCTGAAGGTTGTTGGAGTTGTTCTGAGTCCGCCAAAGTGGGGTTTGTAGGCAATACCGAATAATTGACTTTCTGCGCAACCAAATAACCGAGTGTGGAGACAGTGAGGGTTACCACGGCTATGGTCAGAGCCGCAATTTTTAGCCGTCTGTCATCTATTAAATGTTGAAATTGAGACCGCCGGACCTCTTGCTTGAGGTGGGAAAGCGGAGGAGGTACTGGGTCTATGGGGGCGCTATTAGTTTTCACCTAGATAATCGCTGTTAGCAGTCTCCTCGAAAGCGGCGACAGACTCCTCGTCAATTCCGAGATCTTTATAGTAGAGATCGCGAAGCAACACCCGCAACCCCTCATACTGTTCTTCCACACTACCTTCAAGACGAATTGTTTCGTTCTCTAGCTGGATCGTCGTTGGCACGAGTTTTGTTTCAGCGTCATCTCCAATTTCGAGAAGCCTTTCTGACAATTGAGCCGCCTCTTGTTTTTTCTTAAGTCCGCTTACAATCATCATCGCCCCACCTCCGACCCCGGCCACACCGCTAGCGTCGACGTAGGCGTTCTCGCTGGAGTAGATTCCCCCAACGCTCGCAGCTATAGCTACTGTACCGCCAATCATTCTAGCTTTGGCCTGGGATTTTAGTTCCTTAATCTCGATCGCGTCTGCATAGGTGGATGCCCGCCACGTATCATAGACCGGATACATCTCGCGAAAGAAGGCAGCGTAGTAGTCCTCGATGGTATCGATGAATAGGTACTCTCTCTGACGAATTTGTCTTGTCCGAATCAGCATCGGGTCGGCCTCGGCTGGAAGTCGCTTTATGTAGAAGTAGTCTTGATCTGTTAGGGCAATATGATCGCCAAAAGCTTCCTCACTAAATGATTTTGCGAATCTTAGTTCGGCTACAGTTCTGATAGTTTCTATTTCAGCCTCGGTCAGCTGCTCCCTGTAAGCCAGCATATCGTCCGCAATTTCTTTGTATAACGTTTGAAACGCATCTACCCCTCTTGGGATATTTTTCTGGTAGGAGTATTTGCTTGCTAGAGAGTCATATCGTTTCTCAAACCAGCTTACTCCTCGAGCATCAACCACCTGCATATCTAGCACCAATTTTTCACCTGATGATTCGATGATAACGCCGGATACGGTGACATCTACCGCAAGACTGGCGCGAGGTACCACACGTACTGCTCCCCAATTTCCGGTCGATTCTAAGACATTCTTGGCAACGTACGGAAAGTACTGGGATTCTGCTTGTCTTATCTCGGGCATGACGAGATTTTCGACTTGCTCGTCGTAGTCCTCCGGCACATTTGGGTCAAAGACGCTTATCCCGATGTCGAGAAGTAGGTCCTCATTTTGTACTAGAGCCCCTTGTTGTGGTGGAGTCAGATCCACCACCCGAACGGTTTGAGTGACGCAAGCTGACAGCGCAAAAACAGAGCTGAGAAGTATGAGCCGAACCATCCGTTATCCCTTTTTGTAGCGTCGGTACTCTTCCCACAGCTTTTCTCGAAGCTCTTCATCTTCCTCTTGCATTGCTGCTTCTCTGAGTTGGCGAGCGATAATGTCGTCATCTCTTGCATCAGGAATATTCTCCGGTACTTTTGATCCTCGCTGGCCTGGCGGGGCGGGTCGATTCGATATCTGAGGTTGATTCTGTGGTGTGGATGTTTGGCTAGATCTTGTTGGCCCGGCAGAGGTTGCATCGGCTCCGGTGCCCGCCGGTCCTATCTCCCCACTATCCGGATTCCCTGCATTCTCAGCTGGATCATTTCGGCCCCGGAGAATAGATCTCTGTTCAATGATGTTGCCATCGAGGTCTGAGAGCACTTGTTGCAGTTCGGATTCCGAGGAAGCCGCTCCATTGGAATTTGACTGGCCTGATCCTGATTCATCGGCTGGCTCGTCCTCACTTTCGCTCGGGAGTTGATTGCTAGTTTGCCAGTCCTCTTCCATGACGAGGCCGTCATCAAGCCAACCGTTGTTTCCACCAATTTCTTCCGAATCGCCATCACCCTGAGAAGATTCCGACCCACTCACATCGTTATTAAGATCCACCCTAGAGGTCGTTGGGTTCGGGGAGTTGATCCCTGAATTGGCTCCCGTATCCCCGCTTGGTCGACTCGGCATCGAGGCCGAAGGAAAGCCGGGAGAGGAACTTGGCATAGAGCTCGATGAGCCAGAACTACTTGAGGAACCAGAGCTACTTGAACTGTTCTGGGAACTGGAGCTCGAGGAGCTGCTTTGCTGCGAAGAAGGTTGACTCGGTGAAGGTAAGCTCTGTGAGCTTTGTGATGGTGTTGGCAAGGGCATCGGCTGGGGCAACGGTGTAATAGGAGCGCAGCCTGCGAATACAGCTATGAATGGGAAGATAAAATACATGAAAGAAGGACTTGGGCGACGCATGGTTGGCAACTTAATCAACTCGCCGTCTCGCTGGAGTTTTGGCCTTCTTTTTTATTCGACTCGAGAGTTTTCGTCGCCAACTCGTAATGTTCAAATTTGTGCTCAAATGTTTGCCCAGAAGTGTTGACGGCCCCATTTTTATCGATCTTTGGTCTGTAAATCGCATCTCTCAAAGTTTTGCGTACTCTAAAATCCATTAACCCCTTGGGATACGACTCCACAGTCTCCATGTTACGCACTCTGCCATTGGCATTTACCTCGAATGCGACTTTTACGAATCCCTGAGATGGCTCTCGGCCAGCTTTCTCCCGAGTCTTTATAAGCGGCTTGATTGTCGGTGCGTAAAGCAGGGTGGGGTTACTAAAATCTAAATTGCCGTTGTTGGCGAGTTTCGCATTCTGTTCAAAAATATAAGCATAGAGAGTACGAGCATCTCGCACTCTTCCGAATAACAGATGCCAATCGGCAAGATCAAGAGTGGCTTGGTTAAGTTCCAGCGCGCCCTGCAACTGGGTCGGATCGAGTGTCTCTGTTGGAAATTCCTGATCAACTGTCTGCGGGAATTGCTGGCGTCGAATCGCAATGATTTCTTGAAGAGCGCGTTCTCCGGCCGGAAAATTGTTAATGGTGTAGAGCTCGGCTGTTAAATCCAGGTCTCTGATCCCTGACTGACCGGCATTTTGCGAATAGTCTTCGACATAATAGGGCGGAAACCTTTCCAGTTTATAGGAGTCTGCAATGCCCTTAAGGAACGGTATTGAGTTCTGGGGGTTATCGCGGAAGGCGTCTTGGCCGCTACGCAATCCTTTTTTATAAAGAGCTCTCGCTCCGAGGAAGTTAAAAGTTTTTAGATAGAATTCCCCCATCCTCTCTATCGCGGGCAGGAGATCGGGTGAATTCGGGCCGTAAGTTCGAGAAAGCACCTCGTAGGCATACTCTTCCTTCTCTTGCGCGAGAATGAAGCTCCTCATCTCAAGATAGGTGGAGGATTGCCGGTAAACAATGTCTGCTTGCTGCGGGCTAAAAAGGCCGAAATTGGTGCGAGTCAAATGAAGCGCTCTGTCGTAGTATTCTAGGGCCGTAGTCAATTCTCCTAGTTTCCTCTCCGCATCCCCTAACAGGATGCTAGGCTCGATGAGCTCTGGGGAGTAGGCGCCGCCACGATTCTCGATAACACCGTAGACTTCTCTCAATTCGTCAATTATTGAATCCGCCTCATTTAGCCTTATTTGGGTAGAATACTCGGAAAGGTCGATGGCTTGGCTGTGGATAACGTGGGGGAGAAGGCAGAGTCCGACAGAGAGAATAAAGGTACAAAAAAACGGTTTCTTATGGCTAGCGTAATCGGGAGTGAAGCAGAATGTTGAAAACCGAGCCGTTGTCTGCAAAATATCTCTGGGCTGGGTGTCTAGTATCGCCACCTCTTAAAGTTAACACTTAAATCATGAAAATAATGCGATTTTTTGCCTTAGTCACAACCACAATATTATCTCATCGGTTAGGAAGGGTGTGTTTTGAAGGGAGAGAGTAGCGAATTAGAATTAGATGCGGTGGGTCTACTTTGTCCCGAGCCCCTGATGAAAGTTCGCAATAAAATCCGGCAAATGGAAGATGGTCAGACTCTTTACGTCCGAGCTTCTGACCCGACGACAGAGCATGACCTTAAAAACTTCTGCCATTTTTTAAACCACGATTTGCTGCGCATTGTGCATTCACCAAATCTGCTAGAGTTCTGGATAAGAAAAGGTGGTAAGTGAATTCCGAAACAATTTGTGATCTTTTCAACAGCACTTTCGAAAAAAAATATCGGGTAAGACTGATAGGAGGCGCCGCGGAACCTATTTACGTTCCGCCAATGGAAAAGGAATCTGGCTCTATTTGTTTCAGAGAGGACTTCATTTCTTCAGCGCTTCACGAGGTAGCGCATTGGTGTATTGCTGGAAAGGATAGACGACAAATGGTTGATTTCGGTTACGAATATATCTCTCCACCACGAGATGAGAACGCGCAAAAGGTATTTCTTCAAGCTGAAAGACGAGTGCAGGGCCTTGAACGTCTCTTCTCTGAATTATGTTGGGTACCTTTCTCTCCCAGTTTAGATAATCTCGATTGTGATCAGGCAACAGCGAAAAAAATGCCAAAGTTGGTTCTCGAATTCGAGACCGCGCTTGAAACTGAGAGCCAGAACTGGAAGCTGACGATTAGTCGCAATCCGGCCTCGAGGGCCGCAACGTTTTACGACGCACTTCGTGAAAATAACATAGGACAGTCTGATGGACTCGGTTGATTGCGTAATAATCGGGGCTGGAGTAGTTGGTCTGGCGGTCGCGTCAAAAATAGCGGCAACGGGACGTGAAGTCGTTGTTGTTGAACGACATGACCTTATTGGTAGTGAAACCAGTTCGAGGAATTCGGAGGTTATTCATGCCGGCATCTATTATCCAACGGGTAGCCTGAAAGCTCATTTATGCGTTCGAGGGAAGGCATTGCTTTATGAATACTGTGAAGAGAGAAAAATACCTTACTCGAATTGCGGGAAAGTTATTGTCGCCTCAAATGAATCTCAGATAAAAACTGTAGTTGGTTACATCGAAAAAGCTCGATTGAATGGTGTGTGTGACCTAGAGTGGATCGACGCGGATCGTCTGAATCAATTAGAGCCTAATGTGTTGGGGGTTGGGGCCGTGATGTCCCCCTCCACCGGAATAATCGATTCGCATGCCTACATGCTGAGTCTTCAGGGAGATCTAGAAAGAAACGGTGGCGTCATATCTTTCTCGACCAATGTTACCGAAATTAGAACAGCTCCCGAGCTGATCGTAGTGACACCTGAATTCGAGTTATCGGCCCAGTGGGTGATAAATTGTGGCGGGTTAGACGCTCCCTTACTTAGTGCAGGTTTGGAGAATGCCCCTGATGCCTATTTCGCAAAGGGCCATTACTATTCCTACTTAGGCGCGCAGCCTTTCTCTAGGCTTGTTTATCCAGTTGCGGAAGAGGGAGGGCTAGGTGTTCACGTAACGTTGGATTTGGCGGGACAGGTCAAATTCGGTCCAGACGTTAGATGGATAGACTCTATTGATTATTCCTTTGATGACAGTCATAAGGCTGATTTTGTTTCAGCTATAAGATCCTATTTCCCAAGCCTTGAAGAAGATCGCCTTCAGCCTAGCTATACCGGGATTAGGCCGAAATTGGCCCCTGAGGGATCAGCCGCCTCGGACTTCGTTTTTTTTGGACCCGAACAGCACGGTAAATCGGGAAGAATCGACCTGCTTGGAATCGAATCGCCGGGTCTCACGTCTTCGTTAGCGATTGGAGAAGAAGTCGTAAACATGATGTCGTTATGAAGATTGGTTTGGTAATTAATCCGCAATCGGGCGTGGGCGGAAGCGTAGCTCTGAAAGGAAGTGATGGCGCTGAACTTCAAGAGCTCGCAAAGCGAAGGGATGGTGAGCCCAGAGGTGTCAAAAGGGCACAAGCGTTCCTAGAGCGGCTATTCTTAAGAATTGACGATCTCAATAAAGAGCTGTCTTGGAAGACATGGGGCGATGAGATGGGGGAGATAGTCCTAAAGTCGCACCAAGTTGTGTTTGAAGTATTGGGGCGTTCGGAGTCGCCGACAGTGGGCGCCGATACTTCAGAAGCCTGCTCCGTGATATCTCGCGCAGGTGTGGATATTTTGATCTTTGTTGGTGGAGACGGGACGGCTAGAGATGTTTTGGAAGGCGTTTGTCCAGGAACATTAGTGCTTGGCATACCCTCTGGTGTAAAGATGCACAGTGGTGTTTTTGCAATAACTCCAGATGCGGCGGCGGATCTGATTCGAGACTTGCTTTTTGGAGAGCCTATTAGGAAGGTCGAGAAGGAGGTACGCGATTACGATTCACAAAAATCGGATGAGAATCAATCGGTAATAACAAAGTGTTTTGGCGAAATGTGGGTGCCGGATTCGACGTCGCATGTGCAGCAGACCAAAGTTCCGGGAAGCCAGGACGAGGCTTTACTTACTGAGGAAATTATAGCCTACATATTCGATAACATTAGTCAGCATCGTGAAAAAGCCATAGTGATCGGACCCGGTAGAACCTGTCTGCTATTAAAGGAGAGACTGGGGGTCGCAGGCACTCTCCTCGGATTCGACGTTATGTTGCAAGACGAGCAATGGCTTCTCGACGTTCCATTCTCGGTTCTCAAAGAACTACAAAACAAAGGGGCGATTCATATTTTTCTCAGTTTCTCGCGAGCTCAGGGGTTCCTATTGGGCCGAGGTAATCAGCAGTTATCTGCAGAGGTTTTGAGCGAATTGAGTTGGGCAGATGACTTTACCTTTCTAGGAACATTACCAAAGCTCAAAAGTCTCGAAGGTCGGCCCCTTCGTGTAGACACGGGTAGCAGAGATTTGGATAGGAGTTTCGAGGGCTTGGTGGAGATTTCATGCGGTTATGATGAACGCGTTGTTTACCAAGTCTCAGCCGTATGAGCAGCGAACTATGATTGTTGATATTTTGCGAGGAAGGATTTAATTCGACCAATTGCTTCGCTCAACTGGTCCACGTGAGGAAGAAAGACGAGGCGAAAATGATCTGGAGTAGGCCAATGAAAACCTCCTCCGTGAACGGCCAATACTTTTTTCTCTGTCAACAGATCTAAAACAAATCTCTCGTCGTCGAGAATGTTGAATCTTTCGATGTCTATTTTTGGAAACAGATAAAAGGCTCCCTTTGGTTTTGTGCAAGAGACGCCGTCTATCTCATTGAGCATTTCCCATGCGAGGTCTCGTTGCGCGATTAGCCGGCCGCCAGGTTTAGTCAGCTCACGGATACTCTGATAACCACCTAGTGCTGCTTGAATGGCGTGTTGGCTGGGAACGTTCGCGCATAGCCGAGTCGAGGACAGGAGGTCTAAACCCTCCACATAGTCGCTGGCGTCGTCTAATGTTCCGCTGACAACCATCCAGCCAGATCGAAATCCAGCGACACGGTGAGACTTTGAAAGGCCTCCAAAAGACACTATAAATATATCGTCTGCGAGACTGGCTATAGGAATGAACTCAGCGCCGTCGTAAATGATCTTGTCGTATATTTCATCAGCCATAACGACTAGCTGATGCTCCCTGGCGATAGCTAGCAGAGCATTTAGTTTGCCTCTGCTGTAAACGGCGCCGGTCGGATTGTTGGGGTTGATGATTACTATGGCCTTAGTCTTATTGGTGATTTTAGAGCGGATGTCTTCTTCATCGGGCTGCCAGCCGTCGGCTTCGTCGCATCTATAGTGAACCGGCTTCGCTCCGCAAAGAGACGTCGACGCTGTCCATAAAGGGTAGTCTGGGCTCGGAACCAGCACTTCATCGTCTTCTTCGAGCAGAGCTTGTGTAGATATGGTAATTAACTCAGAAACACCGTTGCCAATATATATCTGATCTACGTCTACCCCATCTACACCGATGCTTTGGTAATATTGCATGACAGCCTTGCGAGCCGAATATATCCCTTTCGAGTCGGAGTATCCCTGAGAATTAGGGATATTCCTTATTACATCATTGAGGATCTCTTCTGGAGCTAAAAAACCCCAGGGAGCAGGATTACCAATATTGAGCTTAAGGATCTCCTGACCTTCAGATTCCATTCTCTCCGCCGTTTTCATGACTGGTCCCCGAATGTCATAAAGAACGTCATCCAGTCTCGATGATTTGGTGATTCGTTTTGCCATTTCCGTCTTTTTAATCCATTTGAGCTAGAAAGTAATTTGATCCTCAAGTACCTCAGGTTGCTTCAAACCGACTTGTGGACATATGCTTGGGGTTTAAAAAAAACCGTTATTTCAGTTTAGCGCAGTGGAGGTGTTTGTGTCGGAGGAATTAAACAAAATTTCAAAAACCGATGAAGAATGGAGAAAGGAGCTCACTGCAGAGGAGTTCTTGGTTACAAGGCAGGCTGGAACGGAACGGCCATTCTCTGGCGTATATTGGAACGAAACTCGAGAGGGTGTTTATTCTTGTAAATGTTGTAAACAACCGCTTTTCTCTTCGAGCACGAAGTTTGATGCGGGATGCGGCTGGCCTAGCTTCTTTGAAGCACTGTCTGATGAGGCGGTAGTCAAGCGAGAGGATTTGAGCCTTGGGATGCGTCGGATAGAGGTTTTGTGTGCGAGGTGTGATGCTCATCTCGGGCATGTCTTTCCTGATGGACCACCGCCGACTGGACTAAGATATTGTATGAACTCGGTTTCATTAAATCTGCACAACTGATACCGAATCGTTATCGACAAAGGGGGGGAGATGACACCTGAGGATATAGCAAAGAAGGAGCCCAATCGTGCCGCCTATATCATGGCGGAGACAGGAGAAACAGTAAGCTATTCTAACTTGGAGGACCATGCGAATCAGGCGGCTCAACTTTTCAGATCGCTTGGTCTCAAGAGGGGAGACCATATAGCTATCTTACTAGAAAACCATCCCTGGTTTTTTAAGCTCTGTTGGGCTGCCCAGCGTTCAGGAATTTATTACACGGCGATAAGTTGGCGTCTTCAGCAAAATGAAGTTGAGTACATAGTCAATAATTGCGAAGCGAAAATATTTATAACTTCAGTTGAACGAAAGGAGGTTGTCCAGCCTTTGATAGGATCAATGCCTAACGTCAAGCATTGTTTTGTATTGGATGGGCAAATCGAGGGTTTTGAAGATTGGGAAACAGCGGTTAGCAAGATGCCATCTGAGAAGATCGCTGACCAGTGTGAGGGAACTGCGATGTTGTACTCCTCGGGCACCACAGGCTACCCCAAGGGTGTAAAGCGCCCGTTACCCGAACATGAATATGGGGAGGAGGTTGCACCTAATCTAATGTCAGTTTTGTACGGTGCTGAGGAGGGTTCCATTTATTTATCTCCAGCCCCGCTTTACCACGCAGCGCCTCTTGCTTTTACGATGTCCTGTCTTCGAATGGGTGTAACCGTAGTGGTCATGCAACACTTCGAGGCTGAATATGCGCTTCAATGCATACAGGATTATAGGATTACCCATAGTCAATGGGTGCCGACTATGTTTGTGAGGATGTTGAAGTTACCGGATGAGGTTAGAGCGAAATACGATGTTGGCTCTTTAAAGGTAGCAATCCACGCGGCGGCACCTTGCCCGATACCGATCAAAGAACAAATGATCAATTGGTGGGGAAACGTTATTTTCGAATATTATGCCGGAACAGAGGGGAATGGCTTTGTTCAGCTCAATTCTGAAGAATGGTTATTGCACAAAGGGTCCGTCGGTAAACCACTAAATTGCGAAATACATATTTGCGACGATCAGGGTCAGGAATTGCCTGTTGGCGAATCGGGTACGATTTATTTCTCTGGTGGTGGAGAGTTTGAATATTATAAAGATGCCGAAAAAACCAGTGGTTCAAGACATGAGCAGGGATGGTCAACCCTTGGAGACGTCGGTTACCTAGACGAAGACGGTTATCTGTATTTAACTGATCGCAAGCATTTTATGATCATTTCGGGCGGTGTGAACATTTATCCCCAAGAAGCCGAAAATGTTCTGATCAATCATGAAGATGTTTTGGATGTCGCTGTTTTTGGAGTTCCAAACAGCGATTTTGGTGAAGAGGTGAAAGCTGTTGTGCAGCTTAAAAATAACGAGGAAGCCAGTACCATGATGGAGGTCAAACTGATGGATTACTGTCGTGAGCACCTATCTCATATCAAGTGTCCTCGCAGTATTGACTTCAGGGAAGAGTTGCCAAGGCATCCGACTGGGAAATTATATAAAAGACTATTAAAGGATGAGTACTGGGAAAAAGCTGAGGCGACTGACTAGTCTCGTAACTGTCTTCGTAATAGATTCACCGGAGAAAATTGATCAGTAATGATCTCGGTGTTTTGATCCCAATCCGGCTTGGAGGCCATCTTTCTCGGCAGCTCCCTAGCATAGCGAATGATGGGCACCTCGAGCTCTGCCATTTTGCCTTCCAACTGGCGCGCGGTTTGGAGTAGCTTTGCTGTATCGATAGGGTCGCGTTCTTCTGAGAGCAGTTTCGCTTGTGGGACTATTATCAAACGATTTCCAGTTTCAGGCCTTTTGTAATTGATAAAATCTCCGAAAACATCTTGGTAAGTGTTTGATTCATAATCATAAAGTTTGCTAGTCCCAAACGTGTTAGCTATAAGAAGGCCTTTCTGACTGAGCAGTCTTTGGACTTCCATTAAAAACTCTTTGGTCATCAGATGCTCGGGTATATAGTCGCCATTAAAAGCGTCTAGGATAACCAAATCGTATTCTTTGGACTGGAGAATCGCTCGTTTGACGAATACTCTAGCATCTTGTGCGAATACTCGGTTACGTTCGCTCTCTTTAAAAAGAAAATACTCTTTGGCTACTTTGATTACAGCCTGATCAATTTCTACCGTATCGATCTGCACGTTATCGAGGAGCCCGAAGAATGCCTCAGGCAGTGTGCCCCCACCTAGACCAACGATGAGAATGTTTTGAGGCTGCTGATTAAATAAGAGCGCAGTCATGGTCATCTTTGCATATGCAAAGACTAGACGCCTTGGTGCACGGAGGTCTTTACAGCTTTGATTGCTATCTGATCTCACCAGAGTGAACTTCATACATAGAAGATCATTGACCTTGTGAACTAAAATTCTCGTATAAAGAGATCGCTCCTCGTGAAGAATGCCGGTTCGTTCTTTAGTGAGTGATAGGCTCGAGGCTAGAAGAAGCGCCGGTACCATCGATATCAGGATTCGTGGCCTATTCATTGTCGCCCAAAAATTTTGATCTGGAGCTCGCATTCAAATAAAGCGAGAATACGCCCAAGCAGATGAGTGATGAAGTGAGAACGAGAATGATGCTGTTGACCTCGAACCACAGTACGAAATAGAAGGAGGTCAAGAGGGTGCCGAGAGCACTTCCAAGTGTCGAAAAAAAATAAAGTGTTCCAGCTACAGAACCAGACTGCTCTACTTTTTCGACTAGTAATCTAACCGAATATGGCGAGATCATCCCCAGTATAATCGTAGGTATTGCAAACAAAAAAGTTGATGCGACAAGTGAACCGTATCTGGGGTCTTCCACTCTCAAGAAAATAAAATCCATCACGGGGTTAGCGAGCAAGGTTATTGGAGCTAGCAGTGCCCCTCCTATGATGAAGATTGCTCCGAATTTCGCGAATGTAGGATCTTTTACCGACAATCGTCCCCCGCTCAGATAACCAAGCGATAGTGACACCATAAATATCGTGATTATGCTGCCCCACACGTAAATCCCGCTCCCAAAGTACGGAGCCAAAATTCTCCCTCCAATCAGCTCTAGCGACATAATGCAGAAGCCGCCTCCAAAAGCTAAGAGATAAACTAATAACGGCATTCCTCTAACGCTATCCCAATAGGAGGGGGCTAAGTGGTTCTCGATCGGTGCTGAATTGTCTCAGTTGGGCCGCCTTTTTCTTTCCAACCTCTAAAACCTTCACCGAGATGGCAAACATTTTCCAGCCCCATATCTTGCACGGTCTTTGCAGACAGGGCGGATCTCCACCCGCTTTGACAATAAAACACTAGTTTTCGGTCTGTACCAAACTCTTCTTTGTAATATGGCGAGGAAGGGTCGACCCAAAACTCCAACATGCCTCTGGGCGCGTGAAAGGCGCCAGGGATCTTGCCCTCTCTTTCGAGTTCTCTTGGATCTCTCAAGTCAACAAACAGAAAGCCCTCATTTTCCTCAAGCCCAAATGCCTCCTCACTGCAAAGCGTTTCTATTTGGCTGAGGGCCTCCTCAATGAGATCCTTATGAGTTAATTTTAGGCTTTTGGTCAAGTTCGCTACTTGCCTTGCCAATTTGGTGCTCGCTTTTCAGCGAAGGCTTTAGGGCCCTCTACGAAGTCCGAGCTACCAACCATCGCTTTAACCGAATCATAACTGGCTTCCATTGCATCTTGTAAAGAGGCGCTATCAAGACTCTTATACACAACGTCTTTGCTGGCTCTAATCGATAACGGAGCGCATTCCAAAATCAGTTTCGCCCAGCGCATGGCAGCGTCCATCAGTTGGTCTGCTGGCACGACTTCATTCACAAACCCTAGTTCGACTCCTTCCTCCGGTGATACGTGTCTTCCGGTTAATATCATGCCAAGAGCTCTCTTTGGTCCTATCTGACGGGGTAGTCGGTTCAGACCTCCAGCCAACGCTGCGAGGCCTACCTTTGGTTCAGGTAATGCAAATTTGGCCAGATCTGAGGCGATAATGAGGTCACACGCTAGGGCGATCTCGAAGCCACCACCCATCGCGACTCCATTTACTGCTGCGATGACAGGCTTGTGTAAGTCAAACCTAGATGTTAACCCGCCGAAGCCCCTTGGCATAGGGACTCTCTCTCCGCCCTCTGCCTGATACCGAAGGTCGTTACCTGCACTAAAGCCCCGTCCTTCTCCTGTTATGATTGCGACCCAAAGGTCGTCGTCTGAGGCGAATTCATCGAACACCTCTCCCAGCTCGGCGTTGCCAGGGGGGTGAAGTGCATTAAGTCTGTCCGGCCTGTTGATTTTCACCGTCATAATATGATCGGCCTTTTCTACAATACAAAACTCCCGCATGTCTATCTCCCCAGTCTGTGAAAATTGTTCACGCAAATATACCAAGATGATCAGTGTTGTTGAAATCGATAATTCTAAGGTGATCTGAAAACTCACCTTGCGTAATGCTGCAATTGCCGAAGAAATAGCTCGTCCAACTCCGAGGATCGCCGTCAAGCAGGTTAGCCAGCAAGATCGCCAGCAGAGCGCCGTGACTTACGATTAAAATCGTATCCTTTGCCGAGCAATTTTCAGTGATTTGATGGAATGCCGAGAGAGAACGATCAGATACCTTTTGCAGGCTCTCGCCCTTGGGCGGACACCAAGAGAGATCTTCGTTGAATTTAGAGTGCAGATTCTCCACTCCATTCAGTTCTGCGTATTTTCTGTTTTCCCACTCGCCGATTGACATCTCCGCCAGTCCAGGCAGAACTTCTGTTGGTATATTAAGGTTTCGAGTGGCTAACAATGCCGTCTTTCGGCAGCGCTGAAGCGGACTTACAAAAGTCACAGTAGGGAAATGATTTTTTACGGCTCTCCTCGTTAGTCTTGCCTGGATTTTCCCTTTGAGAGTTAGAAGACTGTCAGTGGAGCCATGCCAACGGCCCTCTCGGTTAGCAAGAATCTGTCCGTGGCGAATGAAAAGGATGTTCATCTTTTAAGAGGTCGCCTTTTCCGAACCACTAATGAAATGTTCAACTACAAGACATCCCGCAAGATCTCCCTCAACGTTCACCGCGGTTCTGAAAGTGTCTAGAGGCCTTTCAATTAAAAGGAGAAGGGCGATTGCCTCGAGCGGGATGCCAACTGCGAGCAAGACCAACTGCATTCCTGCCATAGAACCTGAGGGCATACCAGGCGCTCCTATTGAGGAAAGCATGGATATAAGAAATACCGTAATAATCTCGGTAGAGCCGAGATCGATTCCAAACATGTAGGCTAAATAAATAGCGGCTATCCCCTCAAATAGCGCAGTCCCGTCCATATTTGCCGTTGCTCCTAAGGGCAAAATGAAGCTGGCCTTAGCTCGGTCTACTCCGAGTTCTTTCTCGGCCGCTATCATTGAGACGGGTAGCGTTGTTGCGCTTGAGGAAGTAAGCAGTGCCGTGAACAGTGGCTGCAGGATTCTCTTGATGAAAGTAAAAGGGGACATGCCTGATACCAGCCATACAATTGTTGGCAGCACCAATAATCCGTGAATCAGAGTAGCCCCGAATACGACGGCTGCTAACTGGCCCAGTGAAGCCATGGTCGTCCAAGTCAACTGAGTCGCTAACTGATAGGTAATCGCGAAAAGTCCTACAGGCAAGAGCCACAACACCCAGTTGGCCAGCTTGTGCATCCCCGAGCTAATTTCTTCAATCACCTCGGGCAGACGCGACTTCTCATTAGTGACCACCGTAGCGGCTAACCCAAAGATAACCGCGGAAGTCAAAATACCCAGAATGTTAAATTCCGCGATAGCAGATATTGGGTTTACGAACATACGTTGAATCATGGTCACGAATAGGCTTGTGATTGAACCATCGCTCGAAGAAATTAGTGTCGGGCTGGCGAGGGATAGGCTGCTCAAACCCTCGTCCAGGTTGTTCGTGATAGGAGGGTAACTGGTCCACGGATGAATGAAGAATACGACTACCAGTCCAATGGAAATGGCTATGCCTGTGGTGGTTAAATAATAGACGAGGGTGACGCCACCTATCCTCGAGGCGCTCGCTTTGTTGCCAAGCCCAAGTACCCCACTAAACACAGAGAAAAAAATGAGGGGGCCAATAACCATCTTGAGGACCGCAAAGAATGCCGTTTTCAATAGCAGTGAAATAGATTGCAACGTCTCCGATGATTCAAAAATCATCCCTGTAGCCCACCCGAGTAGAGCCGAAAGGAGGAGTGCAACTAGAAAGAAGTTTTTATTCATTTTTTTGGCTGAGAGCCTGTGTCCCAAAAAATAGAGTGTTAGCGCGACTCAAATCCGCGATAAGATTGTAAGCTTCAATTGCCCGAAAGTGAAAAGCGCTTGGCTTCTAAATTCCAAAAGAGTAGTGGGCTCCTATTTCTCACGAGCAGGCTTGTCAGAGTCATTATCGCTACCTCTTTGTGTACAAGTTGCGCTGCTCCAGAATTGCGACAATTTGAGGGGTCTACTATGGGGACCTACTACAGAATAAAGGTCGTGGATGATTCAAGTTGTCAAATCAAGCAGGAGAGCGTAGATCGGTTTTTAGCCCTTTTTAATCAATCGATGTCGACATACATAAAGCTTTCAGAGATTAGTCAGTTTAACCAAGCCCCACCAAATAGGGCGATCCCGGTCTCTCCATTTCTAGAGAAGGCTTTGGTGATGTCGAAAGCCGTTTGGATTGATACTGAAGGAGCGTTTGATCCGACAATCGGCCCTATAGTCAATCTTTGGGGGTTCGGACCATCCTCTTTCGTAGCAGACCCATCGCCACAGCAAATGGCGCAAGCCCAAATTCGGACCGGTCTTGAGAAGGTAAAAATAATCAGTAACGAAGGAGAACCGCTTCGACTGGTCAAGGAAAGGGCGGATCTCTATTTGGATATGTCGGGAATAGCCAAAGGTCAGGCGGTAGACGAACTGGCTTCTCTGATTAAAGCGAGTGGATGCTCTAGCTACCTCGTCGATATTGGCGGTGAGATAAAGGCGGGAGGGTCAAACCCAAATGGAAAGTCCTGGCGAATAGGTATAGAAAAAGCGAGTTTGGACATAGGACAAGGTCTTATTTCAGTTCTTTTGCTACGAGACATGGGTATTGCAACCTCGGGTGACTATCGAAATTTTCGATTATCGGGAGGGGGGAAAGTCTCCCATATAATCGATCCGCGAAGCGGGGGACCGGTGAAGAATGGCGTGATCTCTGTCACTGTTGCCGATAAGTCGACCATGCGTGCAGATGCTCTGGCGACTGCTTTCATGGTGATGGGTGAAGAAGAGTCGATAGCTTTCGCGGAAGAGAATGACATTCCTGTTTTTTTGATCAGAAAAAAAAGCACAGGAGAAGTTATAGAGCGCTATACTTCTACTATGACTAGCTTGTTTTTAATGGATCCAGATTAGTGGTTAGCACTTTCTTTTTGGCGTTTATTCTTGTCTCCGCCCTTGTTGCTCTCATGGCAGTTGGGGTGTTGTTCGGTCGTAAGCCGATTGCCGGTAGTTGTGGCGGTATGAAGGCGTTGGGAATGGAGATGGAGTGTGAGATTTGCGGTGGTGACGCAGCTAAATGCGAAACGGAATCCCAAATACGCAGTTAGATAGAGAACTATTGAAGCTCGAGACATTATGTCTATGGCCTTGGATCTCGTGACCTCAACTCGGCTGCGGCGTGAATAGTTTTTTTACGGGGTTTTCTTTTCGACTCTTATGCGACGGAGCGGGCTTTGCAGGCACCGTTAACAAGTTGGCTTTTCTCTCTATTGCACTGAGTACCGGTGTCCTTTTCTTGGTCTTATCTATTGTTAACGGGTTTGAGGAAGAATTAGAGGAGAGATTATTAACGGTTGTACCGCAGGTTAGTTTGTCTTCAGAATATGGTTTTTCGAGAAAAAACATCAGAGAAAGTTTCTCTAAGATGGGATTGTATGGCCTTTCTGGTCTCGCGCCTGTCGCTGAGGGTGCGGCAGTGATTGCGTCCAAGGAAGAACTTCGGCCCATAAACTTTATTGGTTTCGATCCAGCCGAATATGAAAATGTTAGTAGTATCGGTAACTATCTTGGCGAAATTACTTTGCCCGACCTCGATCGAGTGAAATTCGGCGTGGTTGTCGGTAGCGGCATTGCGGAAAAGATGGCCCTTTCGGTCGGGGATTTTGTCACGCTGATAGTACCGCGATTCCGCATTAGTCTTTTCGGGCAGAACTATCTTCAAAAGCAGTTCGAAATTGTGGATACATTTGCAACTGGCTCTTCTCTCGACTCAACTACGGTATTTGTCTCTTTATCCTCTGCTCAAAAAATGCTTCGTTTCCCGGATTCGCGCGTAAATGGACTGCACGGTCGCTTGAAAGACCCCTTCTTGACTGAGGATGCTCGCAGCTTTTTAGATGGTCTTTTGATCCCGAATGCAGGTAGAGCGTTATCCTGGAAGAGCTATTTAGGTAACCTATATCAAGCGATCGCCGTACAAAAGGCGACATTATTTCTTTTGTTTTCGATACTAATCGGGGTTGGGTGTTTTAACCTTTTTTCAAGCATGACGATGCTTGTGCAAGGCCAGGCCGCCTCAATAGCGATTCTGCGAACAAACGGAGCAATGTCGAGGAAGATCGTTTATGCCTTTGTTCTTCTGGGACTAGTCCTTGCCATTTTTGGGGCTTTTTTAGGAGTCGTATTGAGTGGGCTTTTTGGCGCTGGTCTGGTATTGATGCTTCCAATTATCGAACAAGTTATTGGGTTCAACCCCATGTCTCAATATTTTATCGATTACTTGCCTCTAAGTTTTTTTCTAACGGACGTAGCTCTGATTTTTTTGTTGACCGTATTGCTGTCATTCTTCGCTGTGATTTTTCCGGCTTGGCGAGCCGGTCAATCTCTGCCGGCCGAGGTGCTGGCTTATGAATAATCGAGTGCCAATTCTGTCTACTCAGTCGATCTTTAAAAGTTATCGACAAGGGACAGAGAATCTCAAGATTTTAAACGGTGTCTCTTTTGATCTAATGCCCGGAGACAGGGTAGCAATTGTCGGGCGTTCTGGTTCAGGCAAAAGCACACTGCTTCATTTGCTTGCAGGTCTAGATGATCTTGATTCAGGGTCGATTAAAGTTGGAGGCATGCCACTTTCAGGTCTTAGCCCAGACGCCCGAGCTGCGGTTAGGATGAGATACATGGGATTTATATACCAGCAACATCATCTGCTCCCAGAGTTCGATGCATTGGAAAATATATGCATGCCACTGCGTTTATCAGGCTCAGGAAAACAGGAAGCTGACAAGCTAGGAAAGGAATTGCTGGAGCGCGTGGGTCTTGGGGATCGAGCAAATCACAAGCCTTCAGAGCTATCAGGTGGTGAAAGACAGAGGGTTGCTCTGGCACGGGCAGTCATCTCTAAGCCTGACTTAGTTCTAGCTGACGAGCCAACTGGCAATCTTGATGAGGAAAACGCAGCAAGCGCGATCGAATTGCTGCTGGAGCTCACAATTAACTCAGGCAGCTCAATACTAATGGTTACTCATGACCATAGCTTGCTCTCAGGATTTGATAGAGTTTTAGAACTGTCCGCAGGGTTCTTGTCCGAAGCATCAGGGGTTGGATGAAGCGCGCGCTTTTTACTTATCTTACGGCACAGCGTTTGATGTTTGGCGGCGGCACTAAAATGTCGAGATTCATCATCTGGATATCTGTTACGGGAATGTCTCTAGGCATAGCGACGATGGTCTTAGTGCTGAGCGTCATGAATGGATTCCAGCGAGAATTAGAAGAGAGGTTGTTGGGAGTTGTACCTCATATAAAGTTTGAGAATGCTGACGACAATCCCGAGATAGTCGATCTTTTGGACGCAGACTCAGCAGTAATGAGTACCACAGAATATTTCGAGGGATTCGCGCTCGTTCACCATTCTGAGAGTCCGCTACCGCTTAAACTGATTGCGATGTCTCCCGACACCTTTATGACCAATCGTCTTTTCAGGGGTAGTGTCGGTTCGGATGCACTTGAACGTCTTCGCCACTTGGAAAGAGCCTCCCTTCTTGGTGTTCCGTTAGCTTTTGCACTGGGCTTAGAGTTGGGAGACTCCTTTGAGCTCTTATTTCTCTCAAGAGACGGCGGAGGATTGGTGGTTAAATCGGAACGTCTCGTTCTCGCGGGTGTTTTTGAGTTGGGATCGGAAGCGGATTCATCTCTCGTGCTAATGAATATTCACAGTCGATCGATGGAAGGTTGGTCCTCTCTTGGCGAAAAAGGGGTGGCCGCCCAGTTGAGAGACCCGTCAAAGATTGAAAGTGTTAGGACTAGAATCGAAGAGCACCTCACCGCTGCAGACTTCGTGCCGAAGCAATCTTTTCAGGACTGGACGGAGGATTACGGAGAATTATTTAGGGCGATCAAGTTGGAGAAGAGCATCATGGCTACTCTGCTTTTTTTAATTCTAGTTTTAGCGAGCTTCAGTATTGTTTCGGGTCAACTGATGAAAGTAGGTGATAAGAGGCGCGACATCGCCGTTCTTATGACATTTGGAGCTAATCGGCAATTCGTCAGAAATATTTTTTTACTTCAAGGTCTTTTCGTGGGGCTGCTGAGCGGTCTTTTTGGGGCCGTCCTTGGCATAGTTCTGACAAATAATGCGAATGAGCTGATTGCCCTAGCATCGGACTTTACAGGTTATCACCTTCTGGACGGTTCTTATTTTTTAGTTGTGCCCACGAAAATAGAAAAGTACCAATTATTGCTGATCGGTTTAGGTGCAATGACTTTATCTGTATGGGCAGCCTATTTGCCGGCGAGCAAGGCGACTAGGTTAAATGTAGTTGAAAACCTATCTTAACCTCGATTTCGAAGTTGCCTAGCTTTCCATTTGCTGATAACCATAAAATTCCAGACCACGCGTACGATAACGAAACCTGAAATTGCTGAAACCCAGGAGCAGACGAGACAGCCCAGTAAGAATGGGTAGCCGATCTTGCCCGCGTTGTCACTTAGCCAGCTTATGCTCCACTCAACCTCGCCTGCGGCTAACTGAAGGTCGAGGAGCCAGGCGCCTAGTTTGTAGCAAAAGTAGAACATAGGGCCCATGGTCAGTGGGTTGCTTACCCAAACTGTTGCAACACTGATTGGAAGATTAGCTTTCATCCAGACCGCAAATATTGCGGCCAGAAGCATTTGCGAAGGTACAGGGATAAAAGCGGCAAAGAGTCCGATTGACACAGCCAGTGAGACGGTCTTTCTGTTAACACTCCAAAGAGTGGCTCGACCAAGCAGATGCCTAATCGGTCGTAACCCCTTATTACTGCCTATGGACTCTTTGTCCGGGATCATCTTTCGCACGCGATTTTTCAAGCCATGCATCATGGACTTTTCCGGATTAGTAGACGCTGTTCTCGTTTTTTCGAGGAGTTTATTTTCATCCCTGAGCTGATTGATAGTTGTCGGATCGCGTTATCAAATCGCCAAAAGATCTTACCAGCCTCTCTTGCTCTGTGGCAGTGAGGAATGACCCTATCTCGACTTTTGAATTTTTGTGAGATATCCAGGTTCTATTTCGGTGGAGAGAAGAGGTCGAACTCTCAACAAGGAGCTTTGTATAAAATCGCTCCCAGGAATAGATCTCGGATGGCACATCAGAACCTTTTTCGATTTTTATCCGCGATTTACTGAACGTGATTACCTCTTGGATAGCGGACCGTTTCAAGCACAACCAGAGGCATAGCGATACGATTAAAAACTCAGCGCCGGCAAGTGGCAGAATTACCCAATATCCCAGAAATAGGAAGGCAACTGCGATCGATCCCGATAAGAGGGCAAAGCAAATCAAGAAGATCCTCAGAGCCCTCCAGCTTAACGACTGATTAGGCTTCAGCGTTATTCTGCCTATAGGGTCAAGCTCTCCTCTCGGTTCGAACTGTTCCTCTCTGATCATCCGCCTGCGCAAAACCTTTAAGTTAATAATCTTCTGTCATATGAGGGTGAAATTAGCACTTGAAAAACCTCGTTTGAACTCCAAAAAGAAACCAAGGCAAGAAAAACACAGATAATGAACCCAAACAAATACACGGATAGGGTGGAGAACGCACTCTCTTCTGCCCATGAATTAGCAATACAAAATCGACATGCGGAGATTGGACCTGAGCATTTGATTAGTGGGATTTTGGAGAATGAGGACGCGCTTTTGACCAGAATCCTGGCCAAAAACCGCGCTGAGTTTGATCAGAAGTTGAGTGCTCTCATTGCTAAGTTGCCCACGCTAGGCTCGAGAGTGACGGAAGTAAGGCCTTCTTCAGCTCTCCTAGAATGTCTATCGCAGGCGTCAAAATACGCCGCGTGCGCGGGTGATAGTTACGTTTCAGAAGACTGGGTTTCACTAGCAGTGTTGGAAAATCCATGTCTGGTATTTTGTACTGAGCAATTGGGGTTATCGCCGCGAAAGTTCAGGCAAGAAATCGATCAGTTGAGAGAGGATGATGTTGTGAATGAGAAGAATGCGGAGGATAAAAGAGAAGCGTTGAAAAAATACGCGGTAGACCTGACCCAGAGAGCGCTAGATGGGAAGCTGGATCCTGTCATTGGTAGGGATGACGAGATTCGTCGAACCCTCCAGGTGCTGCAGCGTAGAACCAAGAATAACCCAGTGCTGATTGGTGAACCTGGTGTAGGCAAAACGGCAATCGTCGAAGGGTTGGCGCAAAGGATAGTGAATAACGAAGTGCCTGAGACTCTCAGAGGAAAGAGAGTGCTCTCCTTGGATATGGGAGCGCTTATTGCGGGGGCTAAGTTTAGGGGGGAGTTTGAAGAGAGATTGAAGGCGGTATTGAGTGAGCTTGCGAAAGAGGAGGGCAGTATCATTCTATTTATCGATGAACTACATACGGTTGTGGGAGCTGGCGCCGCGGAGGGGGCGATGGACGCCAGCAACATGCTCAAGCCGGCGCTGGCGAGAGGGGAATTACACTGTGTTGGCGCGACGACCCTTGACGAGTATCGAGACAACATTGAGAAAGACGCTGCGTTGGAGAGGCGGTTTCAAAAAGTCCTGGTCGACGAGCCCGATATAGATAGTTCTATCGCGATCTTGCGAGGCCTGAAGGAGAGGTACGAGATTCACCATGGGGTGGATATTACTGACCCCGCGATTATCTCTGCTGTGACTCTCTCTCACCGTTACATATCGGATAGGCGTTTACCTGACAAAGCCATCGACTTAGTTGACGAAGCGGCAAGTCGAATTCGGCTAGAAATGGACTCAAAGCCCGAAGTGATGGATAAACTAGAGCGTAAGCTAATGCAGCAACGCATGGAAGTTGAGGCTCTCAAGAAAGAAGAAGACCCAGCAAGTCAGGATAGATTGACGAGCTTAAGGGAGTCGATCTCCACTCTCGAAAAGGAATATACCGAACAGGAAGAGAGGTTGCACTCAGAGAGAAGCGCAATGAAATCAGCCCAGGATTCTAAGGAAGAATTGGAGTCCGCGAGGCAAGAATTTTCAGCTGCTAAGAGAGCGGGAGATCTTGCGAAAATGTCTGAGCTTCAGTACGGAACGATTCCCGCGCTTGAAAAGAAAATTAGCTCAACCGTCTCGGATGAGAACCCAGCAGGCTTGATACGAGATAAAGTCACGGAGGAAGAAATAGGAGAGGTTGTTGCCAAGTGGACAGGGATACCAGTTAGAAAGTTATTTTCCGGGGAAAGGGAGAAACTGCTTGGGCTTGAGGGTTTGTTAGCGAAAAAGGTTATCGGTCAGGCTGAAGCCGTTCGGGCTGTAAGCAGGGCGGTGAGGAGATCTCGTTCTGGACTTGCTGAGGTAAACAAACCTAATGGAACTTTTCTGTTTCTCGGACCTACCGGAGTAGGTAAGACTGAGCTTGCTAAGGCGATAACTGAGACGCTTTTCGATAGCCAGGAGGCCATGGTTCGAATTGATATGTCGGAATTTATGGAAAAACATTCTGTATCCAGATTGGTTGGCGCGCCTCCAGGTTACGTGGGCTATGAATCCGGGGGATACCTCACTGAAGCAGTTAGGAGAAGACCTTATTCCTTAATTCTCTTAGACGAGATCGAAAAGGCTCATGCTGACGTGTTCAACATTTTATTACAGGTTTTTGATGACGGACGGTTGACGGACGGCCACGGTCGCACAGTGGACTTCAGTAATTGCATAATTGTGATGACATCGAACTTAGGTTCACAGGCAATACAATCGATGGTGGGTCAGGATGCAGGATCGATGGAAAACGCAGTGAAAGGAATCGTTGCGCAGCATTTTAGGCCCGAATTCGTAAACCGAATAGACGAGATGGTGGTATTTGAACCATTGAGCAGGGACGACACCAGGGGAATTGCGAAGTTACAAATCGAACTTTTGAACGGCAGGCTTTCAGAGCAAGACCTATCGCTGGAAGTGTCGGACGAGGCTCTCGAAGGGCTCGTGGAGCACGGTTATGATGAGGTTTATGGGGCCCGCCCGTTAAAAAGATGTATTCAGCGGATGCTTGAAGATTCATTATCAACGGCCATCCTGGCTGGAGAGTTTCTGCCCGGAGAAACTATTCAAGCGGAGTACTCGGACGGCCAAATTTCTCTATGTACTAAAGAATGACTACTTGCACTGATATATGTATATATATACAGTATTAGCATAGAAACGGTATTATTCAGCATAAAGTAGGTAATGACAGATTTATCACCATCCCCTCCTGAGCAATTAGCATTTTTTCAGTCGGCAGAGTCTGATTTTCTGAAATCGAGTTGCGAGAAGACGAGACAATGCTCTCATTTTAGTGAAGCGAAGTTGGCTGCAAAGGTGTTAGGTAGCAGATCAGCTCTAAGGAGCAGTAAGTTCACGAGAGAGCAACTAAAAAAAATAGTTATCTCCCATTTGAAGGAGGGGTTGTTAGAAGTTGGCTGAAGCGGCCGCTAATTGCTCTCTAAAAAGCCCCATTCATATTTGGTAACAGGTCTCGGTTAATAAGAAAAACCGAGATATGATTAGTCCCATGAAAACAAAATGCTTATTCCCAGTGGCGGGTTATGGGACACGTTTCCTTCCTGCGACCAAGGCAATGCCAAAAGAAATGTTGCCGATATTAAACAAGCCTTTGATTCAATATGGTGTTGAAGAGGCAGCTGAGGCGGGTTTAACAGATATATGCTTTGTTACCGGTAGAACTAAGCGGGCAATTGAGGACCACTTTGATATCAGCTTCGAACTGGAAGCATCCATCGGCGGTACGGGTAAGGAAGAGTTTCTTTCCGGCATAAGATCACTCATAGACAATTGCACTTTTTCATACACGAGACAGTTGCAAATGTTAGGGCTTGGGCACGCCATCCTGACTGGAAAGAAAATCGTAGGTGACGAGGTATTTGGCGTAGTACTCGCGGACGATCTATGTTTTGGTCAAACAAGCGATGGCGTCATGACTCAAATGATGGAAGTTTATGAAAGATTTCAATGCAGTGTCGTAGCCGTAGAAGAGGTGCCGGACTCTGAAGTGTCAAAGTATGGAATCGTCTCTGGTGAAGAGATCGAGGATGGAATTATCAGACTAGATACAATGATAGAGAAACCTTCTTTGGCCGAGGCGCCCTCGAGGCTTGGGGTAATAGGAAGGTACGTATTGACCCCAGATATCTTCGATATACTGGAGAATCTTGAACCAGGAAGGAATGGTGAGATTCAAATAACCGACGCGCTGATGCAGCAAGCAAGCGAGGGTAGGGTCCTAGGATATCGATTCAAAGGCCAGCGTTTTGATTGTGGGTCAGTAGAGGGCTTCGTGAAAGCAACGAATTACTGTTTCGCTTCCAACTGAGACGCGATCCTTGAGCACCGATTTCGTTCTCTCCCGTCTATTGGATAAGCCCAGCGCGCCAATACAGCTGACTGAGCCCGTTGCAGTTTCGGGACTCCCTACTCCCGCGTTGGTTTTAGAGCGATCGATTCTTCAAAAAAATATAGATTCAATGAGAGATTTTCTGGCAGCCAAAGGCAAGGGGTTTAGGCCACACAGTAAAACTCATAAATGTCCGATAATCGCGAAATTACAAATGGAGGCCGGAGCTGTGGGCGTTTGTGCCGCTAAGCTCAGTGAGGCTGTAGCACTCATCAATAGCGGTCTTACTGAAATACTTATTACCTCGCCGATTGTATCGAAGTCGAAATTAGAGATCCTGAACAAGGTTCTTCCGATAGGCTCAGACCATGACATCAATATAGTCCTAGATTCCATGATCGGTCTAGAGGGGCTCTTGGAATGTCTGGATGCCGATAAGGTTATTGGGGTTTTGGTAGACCTGGATATATCGATGGCTCGTACTGGTTTGAGATCCGACGAAGACCTCATGAGATTGCTTGAAAAAATACAAAAAACCGATCGGATTAAGTTCAAAGGTATTCAGCATTACGCGGGCTACTTAATGCATCTCGATAACTACGGGAAACGTAAAGAAAAATCTCTAAATGCCTGGCAAACCCTGGAGGATAAATTTCTGATTCTGGAAAGATCTGGGTTTAGTTGCGAAATCGTCACAGGTGGAGGAACGGGCTCTTACGATATTGACGTTCACGTCGAGCGACTAACAGATCTCCAAGTAGGCAGTTATATCTTTATGGATGAAGAATATCGATCAATTCCAACTCAAACTGAAAGCAGGTTCACTGAATTCACGCCTAGTCTTACAGTCGCATGTACCGCAATAAGCCAACCCAAGCAGGGCATGATAACTGTGGATGGCGGTTATAAAGCCTTTGCATCTGATTCGGTTAATCCCGTTTGTGATGAGATCGAGGGAGTGGACTTTCATTTTGCTGGAGATGAACATGGGGTGCTCGTTTTAGGGGATTCAGATACCTCTATCCGAATTGGCGATGTGGTGCGTTTTGTTACACCTCACTGTGACCCAACGGTCAATTTGCATGATTTCTACTGGATTTTAGAAGAGGATAACTTGATCCACAGCTGCTGGCCCATTGTTGGAAGAGGTTGTTCTTGGTAGACCGTTATGCTTGATCTTTTCCTTTCTGGGGGATGGTTAATGTGGCCGATCTTGGCGTGCAGTGTTTTGGCAACTGGTATCATTGTCGAGAGGTGCTGGTCACTCAGTCTGAGAGTGATATCGCCCGCAAGGCTCATTCAATTGGATCTAAGCGAACTGAGTGATCAGAACAGAGCCGCGGATCCTCATTTGGCAGAGTCCCTAAATTCAGTTCTAGGTTCTTTATTGTTGCGGTTGAGGGGTCTTGAAACAGAGACCGGAGAAGAGACCTACGATCTGTCCTTACTTTCTTCAGCCCATGAAATGGAAAAATACCTCACTTTACTTGGTGTAATTGGTTTAATTGCACCTTTGCTAGGAATTTTGGGGACCATCGTTGGTATGATTGAGGTCTTTGATTCGCTGACGTCTAGGGCCGTAGACCCCTCAGTATTATCATCTGGTATCTCGACCGCGTTAATAACAACTGCCTTCGGATTGATAGTTGCAATTCCTGCCTTGGTAGCTCACCGTTTGTTCTATAGGCGAGTAGACTCTCTTTTGATCTATCTGGACAAAACGAGTCGAAAGATTCTTGAACCCCGCCAAAAGGCGGCGTAGCTGATCCATGAGTCTTCTCGCTGAGCGCCGAAATAAAAGAGCTTCTTCCTCTCTAGAGCTGGCTCCCCTACTTGATGTCTTATTTTTATTGATAATTTTTTTCTCGATAAGCAGCACTTTTATGAAGGAGTACCGTTTTGACATTGAGCTTCCTGAAACGGAAGAGGTAGCTGGAAAGTCAGTGTCTGAGAGATCGGTTGGGGTGTATGTCGATAGAAACGGAAAGCTTTCTCTAGACGATGGCAGAGGCGAAAAACAGCCGATAACTTCTTTGCGTCTAAGAGAAAAGCTTTCCAGATTGCTGATTGATCACCCCGAGATGTCAGTTTCTATATTTGGAGATAAAAAGGTTGATTATCAATCAATCGTTTCCTTAATGGATATTTGTGTGGAAAGTGGGATAAAGAGCATTAGCATTGTGACCAGAGAGGATTAACACGGGATGGGAGTCGAATGGGTGGTGATCTGAAAACCTATAGGAGGTTGTTGAGGTACATCACGCCTTATTGGTGGCTTTTTGTCTTTTCCATAATTGGTTTTCTTATGGCAGCAGGTGCCGAAGGCTATTTTGTTAAACTATTTGGCGAATTAATCGACGAGTGGGATGAGCCTAGTCTGCGTATTGGAGCTACTATTCCAATAATGATGTGCGTGGCTGCTCTGGTAAGAGCGGTAGGTACTATCCTGGGGGAGACTCTGATGTCTCGTATCTCGTTCAATATGGTCTATAACCTCAGAGCGCAGCTCTTTGATCAATTATTAAAGCTGCCTAGTTCTTATTTCGATGCAAATTCTCAGGGACACATTGTCTCGAGAATCACATTCACTGTTACTCAATTGCGCGACACAGGAACAGACGTTTTGCGGGCCATTATTCAAGATGGGGTTAAGGTTCTGGTGTTGATTGGTTTCATGCTGTTCCTAAATTGGAAGCTAACTCTGCTCTTCATCGCGTCGGCCCCATTGCTTGGATTGATCGTTATGTTTTCGAGTAGCCGCTTCAGGAAGATAAGTCGCCGTATTCAAAGATCGATGGGCGATGTGACTCAAGTTGCCTCAGAGGTGGTGTCGGGCTACAAGCTCGTGAGAACTTTTGGCGGTCAGGATGCGGAGACAAAACGTTTTCTCAGTGCGAGCAGGGTAAATCGCCAACAGAATTTGAAAATGACTGTCACGAGAGTTTTCAGCGCTCAGCTGAATGAAACAATTATCGCGGTCGCGCTATCAGGTCTGATTCTATTATTGTATCAACCCAGTATCGGCGGCGGTTTGAGTGGTGGCGAAGCTGTTATGTTCTTGAGTTGGGCGGGAATGTTAGGGAAACCCATTAGGAAATTGTCTGAAATTAACGCAAAGCTTCAACGAGGCATTGCTGCTGCTGAGGACGTTTTCTCTCAGCTCGATTCCGAGATGGAGCTAGATTCTGGGCGAGCATGTTTCGAAGATAAAGCAGCAGTCGTGCAATTTAAGAAGGTGCAATTTAGATATTCGCCTGATACAGCTTATGTTGTGGCCGATTTTAATTTGAGTTTAATGGCTGGAAGCAGAGTTGCATTGGTGGGTAGCTCCGGTGGTGGGAAGACGACTATTGCGAGTCTCATCCCCCGGTTTTACGACGTGTCGGGCGGGAGTATTTGCTTAAATGGAAAAGACGTTAGGGACTATGATTTAGTTGCCCTTAGGAAGCAGATTGGCTTGGTCTCGCAAGAAATTACCCTCTTCAACAACACCTTGAGAGAAAATTTAGCTTATGGTGATCTGCATAGCGTCTCTGAGGAAGATATCTGGGAATCACTGCAAAGAGCAAATGCCGCGGATTTTGTGAAAGATTTGCCCGAGGGATTGGATACGGTTATCGGTGATGATGGCGTTCTACTCTCGGGAGGGCAAAAACAGCGAATCGGAATCGCTCGAGCAATTCTAAAAGACGCACCTATACTGATATTGGACGAGGCCACGTCGGCTCTCGACAGCGAATCAGAACAAATGGTTCAGCAAGCGTTAGATGAAGTTATGGTGGGCCGAACAACCTTGGTTATCGCGCATAGGTTGTCAACTATCGAGGCTGCTGATCAGATTGTTGTGTTAGAGGGAGGTAAAATTGTCGAATCTGGAGTTCATAAAGAGCTTTTAGAACAGTCAGGAAGATACGCCGAGCTGCATGCTGCCCAATTTCGAGATCAAGACGTCAATATAGAAAAGTCCGGGTTTGGACCTTCAGAGCAAACATCTGGCAACGTGCCTTTTCGGAATTCTACCGTGGCAACCAGTAAAACCATACGGGGGTATTACAACCAATACTCTTCATTAATTGTTAATGCGTGGTATGAAGAACGATCTTGGATAAAGTTGCTTGCCCCCTTTTCTTGGCTGTATGGCAAGATTGTGGATCATCGGCGTAAAGCGTTTGAAAGTCGCGATTCGGTTTCGAAGAAGATAGCGATACCTGTTTTGGTGGTTGGCAACTTAACTGTTGGTGGCGCGGGAAAAACACCCTCCGTTCTCGCTATAGCTAAAGATCTTTTAGCTATTGGCTTCCAGCCTGGTATTTTGTCGCGAGGTTACAAGTCCCGCCTGAGCAGGCAGGGGTGTCTCGTACCAAGCCGTGGGGATGCCCGCGATTATGGCGACGAAGCTTTGTTGCTAAAAAGGCGATCTGGATGTCCCGTCGCAATCAGTGCTAAAAGAGCCCGAGGTATAGATATCTTATTACAGTCTGGTTGCGATATTGTTGTCGCCGACGACGGTCTGCAAAATTTATCATTACCGCGAGATCTTGAGGTTGTCGTGATTGATGGTTTGAGAGGCTTTGGAAACGGAAGATTGTTGCCAGCTGGGCCACTTAGAGAGCCTATAGCTAGGCTCAACTCGGTTGATATGGTTTTGAGCAGCGATCGCCTGTCGGGTCTTGATCAGAACGAATTTTTATTGGAGAAACAGCCCTTGCGGTTCGTTAATATGTCCAATTCGGGAGAACTGAAGCCATCAGATTTCTTGGAGAAGTATCCCGTAGTGAACGCGGTTTGCGGAATAGGCAATCCATTGAGTTTTCAGCGAACCCTTCACGCAATCGGCTTAGAGACAAATCTCGTATCTTTTCCAGATCACTATTCTTTTCTAGAGGAGGATCTGTTTTTTGCAAATCAAAACCCGGTGGTGGTAACCGAAAAAGATATGGTCAAAATGCGAGATCTGAATATAGATCTAGCGAATTTTTGGCACCTGGAGATTGAGGCCATGATTATTTCGAAAGATGGTAATCCTATAGAGAAGATACTGTCAGAACGAAATATATCTCCAAAAAAGAACAAGCAGGATAAAGCCATTGCCTAGTTGCTACGTTGTTGTACCAGCGCGATATGCCTCAAGCAGACTACCTGGGAAGCCGCTTGCCGATATTATGGGGAAGCCCATGGTTGTCAGGGTAGCAGACCGATGCCGTGAGTCCTGTGCGGAAGAGGTTGTGGTGGCGGTAGATCATAAGGAGGTCTTTGAGGCTGTGAAAGATTACGGTCATACCGCGGTCATGACATCAGTTGATCACACATCCGGCACTGATCGTGTATTGGAGGTGGCTCTCCTCAAGGGCTGGAGGCAGGAGGATCTAGTTGTGAACGTGCAGGGAGATGAGCCATCGATCCCTACAGCCAACATAGATCAAATAATCGAACTGCTGAAAGAAAATAGTAAAAATCATATTGTGACCCTTAGCGAACCGCTAGCCGACAAGGATGAATTCTTGAATCCAGACGTGGTTAAGGTTGTAACCTCGCGAAACGGATACGCCCTTTATTTTTCTAGGGCACCAATACCTTATCCTCGTGATTCATTATCTAGCGAGTCGCTCACGCACGACTTTGCTAGTAGACATATCGGCATATATGGCTTCAGGGTTTCTACCTTAAAGCAATTTGTGGCCCTAACGCCTGGGGATTATGAAATTGAAGAGAAGCTCGAGCAATTACGCTGGCTCCAAAATGGTGGAGAAATATTAGTGCAGAGGGCTCTCTCTCCGAGCCCCGGGGGTGTTGACACGCCGGAGGAGCTCGAAAGAGTGAGAGCAATTTGGCCTGGTAATTGAGAACGCTTTACTTGGGAGCCATCCTAATACCGCCGTCTAGGCGAATAGTCTCTCCATTCAAGTAACTATTCTCCACGATTTGTTGACTCAGTAACGCGAACTCTGGGGGCAGACCGAGCCTTTTTGGATATTGAACCATATCTATGAGTGGATCTCTGACCTGGTCAGGGGCACCAGCCATCATGGGTGTATCGAAAATCCCAGGAGCGATGGTACACACCCTAACGCCCTGTCGGGAGAGATCTCTCGCAATGGGTAAGGTCATGCCAGATACACCGGCCTTACTTGCTGAGTAGGCCGCTTGACCTATTTGACCATCGAATGCCGCGACGGATGCGGTATTGATCACAACACCCCTCTCGAGCGCTTCTCCCTCAGGATCGTTTACCTGCATTATCGCTGCGCATTTACTTAAGACCGAGAACGTCCCAATTAGATTGACCTGGACAATGAAATTAAATTTGTTGATATCGAGGGCGCCATCTTTGCCAACGGTTCTGGATGCTGCGCCAATACCGGCGCAATTAACGTTGATATGAATTGCTCCAAAATCGGATTTCACCGCCTCAATTGCCTTCGTCACAGATGCATCATCTGTTACGTTGACCTGATAGGCTTTAGCTTCTCCGAGTTCAGCGGCGGTTGCTTGAGCAAGTTCTTCGTTCAGGTCTAGGACCGCAACCTTCCCTCCTTTTGCGATCACCATTTCTGCGGTGGCCCTACCCAGGCCAGATGCCCCGCCTGTTATCACCGCAATTTTTCCTTCGATGTTCACCTAACTTCCCCTCGCTTAATAAAGTTTTTAGTATACATATAATGGAGAAATTTTGAGCTTTCAGGTTGCGCTACTACAAAAATTTTCTAGGGAGTGAGGAGGCCATGAAGCTTCTTCTTCATCTCTACGATCCGTCTAAAGTGGCTTGGGAAACCGAAGAATTTAGAATTTTCGGTAAGAGAGTACTTGCCCCCAGATCTCTTTGTTGGTTCGGAGATGCGGGCGCTAACTATCGTTATACGGGGATTGATCATGTTTGTTCTGGATGGCCCGATTGGTTGGATAAGCTAAAAGGCAAAATTCAAAGAACTACGAAGGAGAAATTCAATTTCGTATTAATGAATCGTTATGAGGATGGTCAGCAATATATGGGGTGGCATAGAGACAATGAACGAGGTTGGAGTACAGAGATTGCTTCGCTGAGTCTAGGAGCGGAGAGGCGCTTTCTCCTTGATGACCTGAGTAGAGAAGAGAAGGTTACCATTAACCTCGAACACGGTTCTCTTATTTGTTTTGATGGATCGATGCGCCACTGTTTACCCAAAACGAAAATTGATCTTGGGATTCGAATTAATCTGACCTTTCGCTCAATTTCGCTTTGTTAATTCTAAAAAGCCGCCCGATAGAAAACACATTTCAGCTAAACAGCGTGGCTGAATATGGTTCGGAAATCTCTTCATATGATGATTATTTAGAAGTTCTCTCGTTCAAAAAAAAGCATCGGGTCGGATTAAAGGTGGTCGGCGAAGGATCCAATATTATCCCGAAAAGAAGGGTGCAGGGATTAGTTGTGAAAATGAGCCGAACCGGCATCCGCCAGTTGGAAGATGTCAATGACACAGTTTTGGTAGAAGTGAGCGGAGGAGAGAATTGGAACGATTTTGTCTTCTTTGCCTTGGAGAAGGGTTGGTACGGTTTGGAAAACTTGGTGAAGATCCCGGGCTCTGTTGGAGCTGCCCCAATTCAAAACATTGGCGCTTATGGAGTTGAGGTGGCCGACTTTATCGAGTACGTATTAGTCTGGGATGCTCTTGGGAAAGAGCGCAGGCTATCACGAGAGGATTGTCGTTTTGGATATCGGAGCAGCATATTTCAGTGCGATACCGGACTAACAGTAGCAGGCGTGGGGTTGCGTTTGGGTAAGATTCCGAAACCAAATATTTCATACCCGGACGTTAGTAATGCTCTTAGTGGCCGCCCTGAATCAAGCATAACCCCTGAAATAGTGGCCTCAAAAATTGCTGAAATTAGGGCTTCTAAGTTGCCAGACCCAAGGATGTATCCAAATGTTGGAAGTTTTTTTAAAAACCCTGTCTTAGATGAAGCGGATGCGGAAAGGTTAAGAGAGCTTGGTTTAACGGTTTTTTCTCAGGATATTGGTTCTAAAGTCTCTGCAGCAGAGCTTATAGATAGAGCGGGGTGCAAGGATTTAACAGACGAGTATGTCTACTGTTGGCCAAAGCAGCCCCTGGTCTTGATCAACAAATCTGCCATTTCGTCTTCGGAGGTAATGGCTTTCTCAGAAAAGGTTCGTTCAAGAGTTCTTGAGGAGTTTAAGATCCACCTAGATTATGAACCCAAATTTTTTGAGTAATAGCCGCACTTGTGAATTGGCATTAGTCATTGATACCCAACTCTTTTTGTCTCTGCATTTTTTTTATCTCTCTAGGATCGTTAGACGCACGTTTTGGATTATCGTTGTCCTCTGCAAGAGGTTTCTGTTTTTCCTCTGAGTTTTGTTCTGTGTCGTTGTTCGTCCCTGCATTGTCAGCAGCACCGCTAGCGCCCGTGTGGTTCGTTTCAGAACTTTGGGATGTTGCCGATTTTTTATCTTCAATGGGGTTTAAGTCGTCCGTTGATTTGACCACTGATGTGTTTTCGCGACTGGCATTCTCTTTTTGAGTAGGACTCTCGATACCACTATCGCTCACAAGCTTGGAAGTTTTAACTACGTCCTCTTTCTCAGGGGTTGGATTGTCAACCTTTTCGGTTTTCGCCGCTTTGCGATCATTGTCCACCCTTGCCAGGCTCTCGCGATCTCTTTTGGGCATGCGTTTACTATTGGCGAGCTTAGGCTCTTTAGGTCGTCTTTCCTCTTCACTAACCCTTTTAAAGTTTTTATCCAGATTCTTAGACGCCTCTTTTCCGCCCCCTTGCCGTCTATCCGAGCGAGGAGTCTCTTTCTTGTCAGCTTTTGGTTGGCGCTCGTTCGAGCGGGCGCGAGTAGATTTTGGGTTTTCTTTTTCTTTAGTGGAAGAGCCGCCTCGTCCGCGACTGGTGTTGGTTTTTGCTGGTCTTGGTTTTTTGCGTTTTGAATTTGCTTCCTCTGTGGTGCTTTTGTCCGAGAATAGCCCTGTAATAATCTTTTTGAACAGGCCATCGCTCGTTCCTTTTTGGTTTTCGGTTTTCTGTTCTCGCGCTCTTGGTAGAGCTGGTTTGACTATTGCTTCTGCCTGTCTCTTCGTCGCAACTTCGTTACTCAGCTCCTCTACCTCTGTAGCGCTATTAGCTAAATCTGAGAGCGTATGGCTCCCTATTACTCCTTCGCCCTCGAGATGATCAGCTCTCAAACGCTCAACTGTGTAATTTGGGGTGTCTAGATTGGAGTTCGGGATTATTACAATATGCGTTTTCGTTCTGGATTCTATCGCGGCGAGGTCGGCTCTTTTTTCGTTTAGAAGGAAAGCGCCAACCGCCAGAGGCACCTGAATCCTCACCAGAGCGCTGTGATCCTTCAAGGCTTCTTCCTCGACTATCCTTAATATTGCTAGAGCGAGCGACCTTGTATCCCTTATTCTACCTTGGCCATTACAACGGGGGCACAAGCCAGTCGATATTTCTTCCAGTGAAGGACGGAGGCGCTGTCTGCTCATTTCCATGAGGCCGAAGCGTGAAATTCTACCAATCTGTATTTTCGCCCGATCAGTATCCACCGCGTCAATCATGCGTCTTTCGACGCTCCTTTGGTTTCTGGGGCTCACCATGTCTATAAAGTCGATGACGATGAGTCCGCCGATATCTCTAATTTTTAATTGTCGAGCAATCTCTTCAGCCGCCTCAAGGTTAGTATTAAGAGCGGTCTCTTCTATGTCCGACCCTTTTGTGGCTCTGGATGAGTTTATATCTATCGAGACCAGTGCTTCGGTTGGGTCAATGACGATGCTGCCGCCTGAAGGCAGATCTACTTTATGCTGAAACGCTGTCTCAATTTGGCTTTCGATTTGATATCTACTGAATAGCGGTACGCCATCTTCGTACTTTTTGATTTTATCTTCATAGGATGGCATCACCTGGTCTATGAACGTGTGCGCTTCATCAAAAGCTTCGTCACCTTCGATGAGCACCTCACTGATATCCGCTCTCAGGTTATCTCGTATAGTTCGCAGTACAGCACTGTTCTCTTGATAGATTAAGCAAGGGCTGCTTTGAGTTTCCTTTGCAGATTTTATCGATGACCAAAGAGTCAACAGATAATTTAGATCCCAGGATAATTCATCAGCTTTTCGCCCAACGCCGGCTGTTCTGACAATAACGCCCATTTCTTCTGGGATATCCAGCTGACGGAGCTCGTCTCTCAATTCGTCTCGCTCTTCTCCTTCGATTCTCTTTGAAATTCCTCCGGCAGAGGGATTGTTTGGCATCAGAACTATGTATCTTCCTGCCAGGCTTATGAAAGTAGTGAGTGCCGCTCCTTTTGTGCCACGTTCCTCTTTGTCGACTTGGACGAGGATCTCTTGACCTTCTCGCAAATCACTCAATTGCGACCCTTTTTCATCGCGCAGAACATCTTCCGCAATTTCCTTTAGTGGCAGGAATCCATGTTTCTCTGCTCCAAAATCGACGAACGCGGCTTCTAAGCTGGGCTCAATTCTGGTTACTTTGGCCTTGAAGATGCTAGCCTTCTTCTGTTCTCTCGATTTGTTTTCAATATCGAGATCATATAATTTCTGACCGTCGACGAGCGCTATCCTTACTTCTTCAGGCTGTCGACCACTAATTAGCATTCTTTTCACGTCTTATACTCCTTTTGCATCAAACTGAGATGCCGAATCAAACGTGACGAAAAAACTAGGTAATAAAACTTATCAAGCAGTGCGAGGTTAGCGACCAGAAAATGTGTCGTTGCAAAGCAAAATCATTTGGTGGTCCTGCTCGAGCGAGACGTCCTTTTGTTCTATGAGACAACCCCTACCAATGGAGACCAATTCCGATTCCGCGCGACCGGTCAATCTCACGACCGCTGCTGCATTATCCTTTGCGGGATAGGCGCTAAACTGTTTTTGATACTTCTCAAAACTCGAAGTCTTTTTTTTCTAGTAATTTCGTCTTCTTACTGTAATAACAAAGTCGTTTTGGTTTTGTTTGATTCCCTAAGAAAGCCAGTTCACTTGTTGATCTGGTTTATCCAAAACGACGAAAATCTTAATACCACTCAGCTGATCTTTAGTCTGCAGCTGAGGTCGGTATATGATAGCAGGCAAGCGTCCCTGCTTTCAAATTACAAATTCACCTAACTTTTTGGGAAGGAAAGTGAGTGTCAGACACATTGAGATAACAGATAAAGCATTCGAAGGGCAGAGGATAGATAACTTTCTTCTGAGAATTACTGGTAGGGCTCCGAGAGGGCTTGTGTACAGAATTTTACGGTCGGGAGAAGTAAGAGTGAATGGAGGTAGAGTATCTCCTAGTTATCGTTTGACACTGGGAGATATGGTGCGTGTTCCTCCAATCAAATTGAAGGAAAAGCTTCCTGTAAAGATTTCTGACGAGCTCGCACAACTTTTGGAAAGCTCTATCCTATTTGAGGATAGTGATTTGATTGTTATTGATAAACCAGCTGGTTTGGCTGTCCATGGAGGAAGTTCGGTTACTTTTGGAGTGATCGAGGCCCTGCGGGAAATGTCTGGCATATCGACGTTAGAACTAGCGCACAGAATCGACCGAGATACCTCCGGTTGCTTAATCATGTGCAAGCGAAGAGCCGCTCTTCTAGAAATACAGAATGCGTTTCGAGAACGCAAGGTGAAGAAAATATATGACCTTTATGTTTACGGGGACTGGTCGAGAAAAAAAAGAAGGGTTGCTTTACCGTTATTGCGATACTTAACGCACAGTGGCGAGCGAAGAGTTAAGGTTGATGCAGATGGAAAACCCTCGATAACAGATTTTGAGGTTGAGGCGCGAAAAGAAAAGGCCACTCACCTTCGAGCAAGTTTGGTGACAGGGCGAACTCATCAGATAAGAGTTCATGCACAGGTTTCGGGTCACCCAGTGTTGGGAGATCCTAAATATGCTCCACTACCGAAGTTTGAGCAAACTAGGCTCTGTTTGCATTCGAGCAGACTGAAGATGCGTTTTGGCGATCGAGACTTAGATTTTGCCGCACCGTTACCACGAGAAATGCGAGATATCTGGTCAAATATTAAGTGAGCGCGTCCCCCAACAGGCGAACGTTGAAGATTTTGAGGAGTGTGGTGACGCCAATGAGGGGGAGTCCGATCAGCGCGCTTGGATCGGTAGTCTCGATCTTCTCAAACAGTGCAATCCCCAACGATTCCGCCTTAAACGAGCCCGCGCAGGAGATTGGATTATCGAGTTCAACATAGGTTTGTATTGCCCGCTTATTGAGTTTGCGGAGCTGAACTTTTGTTGTATCACACATAACCTCAGTCTTAACGCCTGACGCACCATTGTTTTTTGCTACTGCTATCGCCGTATAGAAATGGCACAGCCCGCCGTTCATCGAGAGGAGTTGAGCGACGGCGCGCTCCTTTTTGCTCGTCTTGGTTAGAATATTCTGCTTACAAATGCCGATCTGATCTGCCCCAATGATTACGGCACCGGGGTTGTTTTCAGCCACGATTCCGGCCTTGGATAGCGCGAGACGCTGGCAGGCTTGTCGCGGGTGCTCACCGTCATGAAGAGCTTCATTAATATCTGGATCTATTTGTTCGAAATCTATTTTTAATTTGCGCAAGGCGTTAGCTTTGTACTCGGAGCTAGACGCCAAAATTATTCTCTCATTCATTTTTGGTGAAGTTTCTCCCTTTACAGTCAATCGACTGCTTTTTATGATTGCGTCCCTTCTGGGCTTGAGTGTTTTTGCGTTGAGTTCTCAAAATTATATTTCTTTAGCCAAGCGAGAAGCAAAAGTTGAACAGACTTTATCTGCCAGCGCCTTCCGCAAATTCGCTGATTCTGTTGAGTTGATCACGGGAGTGATAGTGACCCTCGCCTTTTATTTTGATGACCAAAGAAAGCTAAATGTCGATGGAACAGCCACGACAAAAGCTCGCATGATTTGTTTTAGATGTAACCAACCAATAATGTTGGATCTCGTTTCAGAGATCAGCTCCATATTGGTTTTTAGTGAGGAAGATGCCCTAGAAGCCACGAAGATGGGAGATCACCATCGTAAAGGGCTGGTTGTTGTTTCAAAAAATGAGCCGGATATGGTCGAGATTGTCGAAGATGAATTGTTATTGAGTCTTCCGCAAAGTATCGAGCAGCTAGAACTGCTAGGACACCGCTGTGAGCCCAGAGAAAATACCTCACAAGGAGAAGTCGGGTTCAAAGAAAGACAATTTCCATTTGCAGGATTAAGAGATAAAATCGAGTCTTCAAAGGAGTAAGTAATGGCAGTTCAAAAAAGTAAAGTAACGCGTGCGCGGCGGGGCAAAAGGAGATCGCATGACGCGCTTAAAGAAGCAGCATTGTCAATAGAGCCTACCACAGGCGAAACACACAAAAGACATCATGTGAGCGCGGATGGCTTTTATCGTGGTAAGGAAGTCTTGTCAGATAAAAGTTGATTCCTTCAGATAAGCGCACCCTCTGTTTAAAGAATGGATAACTTCTAATAGTGCACTTGGAGAATTGGTGAAAAGAGCAATCCTATTCCCTGGACAAGGTTCTCAGTCGATAGGAATGTT
>CAJXCK010000002.1 GCA_913051785.1 uncultured Gammaproteobacteria bacterium | reverse complement strand
TATTTTGCTCCCTTTGAACGTGCCGCTATAGCTCAGCTGGTAGAGCAGCTCACTTGTAATGAGAAGGTCCGGAGTTCGATTCTTCGTGGCGGCACCAAATGGAGGAGAGGAGCGTCAAGATTAGATCTTGCTGCGCTTAACTGTAATTTGTTTAAGATAGGGTGGGGTACCCAAGCGGTCAACGGGATCAGACTGTAAATCTGACGGCTATGCCTTCGAAGGTTCGAATCCTTCCCCCACCACCAATTGGATTGAAGAGGAACTGAATTATTTAGAATTTCGATTATCAGAGCGAGTATAGTTCAATGGTAGAACCTTAGCCTTCCAAGCTAATGATGCGGGTTCGATCCCCGCTACTCGCTCCACTTATACAAATCGAAAAGTAGTTTGTTTATTTGTAAAGCATTTGGGACAATTTGTTTTACAAAGTCACAAGTTATTGGTGCATGCTTCTTGTTTTGCTCACATAGCTCAGCAGGTAGAGCACTTCCTTGGTAAGGAAGAGGTCATCGGTTCAAATCCGATTGTGAGCACCATTTTTTTGAATTTCAGTAACATATTGGTGTGGATTTTCTTGTTAATATATATAAGATCACCGACTTTCAGGATTTAGTGATCTTCTATTTGAGGTAAAACAATGTCGAAGGAAAAATTTGAGCGTAATAAACCACATATAAACGTGGGGACCATAGGTCACGTGGACCATGGTAAAACTACATTAACTGCCGCTCTGACAAAGGTTTGTGCAGAAGTCTTTGGTGGAGAGATGAGGGAATTCGATCAAATCGATAATGCTCCAGAGGAAAGGGAAAGAGGAATAACAATAGCTACCAGCCACGTCGAGTATGAGAGCGAAGGGCGCCATTATGCGCATGTAGACTGTCCAGGGCACGCGGATTACGTTAAAAATATGATTACAGGTGCAGCTCAGATGGACGGAGCCATACTAGTTTGCGGGGCCACGGACGGCCCAATGCCTCAAACTAGAGAGCATATTCTTCTTTCAAGGCAGGTTGGCGTGCCGCGCATCGTGGTTTTCTTAAATAAAGCGGATCTGCTTGCAGACGACTGTGGTGGGGTCGGGACCGAAGAATATGAGGAAATGAAGGAGCTCGTAGAATTAGAGTTGGTTGATTTGCTGGAACAATACGAGTTCCCGGGAGATACTCCCATTATTATGGGCAGTGCTTTGATGGCATTGGAGGGGAAAGATGATAACGAACTCGGTGTCACAGCGGTCAAAAGTCTTGTAGAAACTCTAGACAGCTACATACCGGAACCGGAGAGGGCGGTTGATCAGCCATTCCTTATGCCGATAGAAGATGTTTTCTCGATATCGGGTAGGGGTACCGTAGTTACCGGCCGCGTAGAAAGAGGAATAGTTAACGTCGGCGACGAGATAGAGATAGTTGGTATCAAAGATACGGCTTCTACTACTTGCACCGGTGTCGAGATGTTCCGAAAGCTTTTAGACGAAGGAAGAGCTGGAGAAAACGTAGGAGTATTGTTGCGAGGCACGAAGAGAGAAGAGGTCGAACGAGGCCAGGTGCTCTCCTTACCAGGAGCGATTACTCCACACACGAAATTTGAGGCAGAGGTATATGTTCTTTCCAAAGATGAGGGGGGTAGGCACACTCCTTTTTTCAAAGGATACAGGCCACAATTTTACTTCCGAACAACGGACGTGACCGGAGCGGTGGAGTTGCCGTCGGGCGTGGAAATGGTAATGCCAGGCGATAACATAAACATGGTCGTCGAGCTCATTTGTCCGATTGCTATGGATGAAGGTTTGCGTTTTGCTATCAGGGAAGGGGGAAGAACTGTCGGCGCTGGAGTGGTATCGAAAGTAATAGAATGATCGGCATCCAGGGGATTGCCTTCAATAGGTTCTAGGCCAGTAGCTCAATTGGCAGAGCAGCGGTCTCCAAAACCGCAGGTTGGGGGTTCGATTCCCTCCTGGCCTGCCAAGGTCAGAGAGGTCTTGATCTTCGCAGGCATTGCTATGGATGTTGGTATAAGTTAGAGGTGCCGATTTGTGTTTTTATGAGGTTTGGTTTTGAAGGCCGGTAAAGTGGAAAGCGTGGGAATTGATCGACTCAGATGGCTCGTGGCGATATCATTAATCGTGGCCGGAGTTGGTGGAAACTGGTATTTTCAATCAGAATCCTTGCTAGTCCGGGTTGCTGCCTTGCTATCGATCATGGGGTTGGCTGTCCTCGTTATCTGGAATTCTAGAAAGGGTAAGGAGATTGTTTCCCTTCTTAGGGAATCCCGCTCCGAGGTAAGAAGAGTTGTCTGGCCGACGAACCAGGAAACGAATCAGACCACTTTGGTTGTTTTGGTTATTGTATTGATATTTTCTCTGATTTTGTGGGGACTAGACTCTTTGCTAGGTTGGATTATCAGTTCTATCATTGGATAAAAAAATGTCGAAGAATTGGTTTGTAGTGCACGCTTACTCTGGTCTGGAAAAAAGCGTTGCCAGAAGTCTTAAAGAAAGAATAGATATTTCAAGCCTGAAAGATTGTTTCGGAGAGGTCTTGGTACCCACAGAAGAAGTTGTGGAGATGAGAGGGGGGCAAAAAAGGCGCAGCGAAAGAAAGTTTTTCCCAGGATATGTGCTGGTCGAAATGGAATTGAATGACGACACTTGGCACCTAGTAAAAGAAACGCCAAAAGTGATGGGGTTTATCGGCGGGAAAGGTGATCAACCCGCGCCGCTTTCTCCTTCGGAGGCGAAATCGATATTAGATAGGATCGCCGAGGGCAATGAGTCCGCTACGCCAAAAACGGTCTTTGAGCCTGGAGAGATTGTCCGGGTGATCGAAGGCCCTTTCAACGACTTTAATGGAGTGGTTGAGGAGGTTAATTATGAGAAGAGCAGGTTGCGCGTGGCAGTAACTATTTTTGGCAGGTCAACGCCTGTTGAACTGGATTTCGGTCAGGTTGAAAAAGGCTGATATTTAGGTAAGATACGCGACCGACTAACTCTCATCAATAATTGTTTGGTGTAACCGTAAGGGAAGATACGTGATGGTGCGTGTCGTTATAACCCACCTGGAGAAGTCATGGCTAAGCAAGTAGAAGCCTACATTAAGTTGCAAGTCCCCGCTGGGCAAGCCAATCCGAGCCCACCGGTAGGGCCTGCGCTAGGACAGCACGGCGTAAACATTATGGATTTTTGCAAGGCTTTCAATGCGGAAACGCAGTCCATGGAACAAGGCCTACCCATTCCTGTCGTTATAACGGTATATGCTGATAAGACTTTTACCTTTGTTACCAAAACGCCCCCGGCTTCGGTTCTGTTGAAAAAAGCAGCAAAAATTGAAAAGGGTTCTTCCAACCCGAACACTAATAAAGTAGCGAAAGTCTCTAGAGAGCAGTTAGAAGAAATAGTCCGAATGAAGACCCCTGACTTAACGGCGTCAGACATGGAGGCAGCCGTGAGGACTATTGCTGGCACTGCACGGAGTTCAGGTATAGAAGTCGAGGGGATGGTCTGATGGCGGGCTGGACAAAAAGTAAAAGAGAAATATCGGAGAAGGTAGACAAAGAGAGGGATTACCCTATCGATGAAGCTGTAGGTTTGTTGAAGGAGCTATCTAAGAGAAAGTTTGAGGAGTCATTTGATGTCTCTATCAATCTAGGAGTAGATCCTAAGAAATCTGACCAGGTGGTGCGAGGGGCGACTAACCTTCCGCATGGTAATGGAAAAGAGGTGAGATTGGCTGTGATTGCTCAGGGCTCTGCAGCTGATGAAGCAAAAGAGGCAGGTGCTGAGTTAGTCGGATTTGAGGAGCTAGCAGAAAGTATTAAGGGTGGAGAAATAGATTTTGACTTGCTAATTGCCACACCGGACGCGATGCGACTCGTAGGCCAACTCGGAAAGGTGCTTGGCCCAAAAGGGTTAATGCCAAACCCAAAGACTGGAACGGTCACGGCGGATGTATCGGCTGCTGTTAAGAATGCTAAGGCTGGTCAGATCCAATTTAGGACCGATAAGGCCGGCATAATACATGGGAGTATTGGGAAACTTGAATTTATTCCTGACGCTGTGAAAGAAAATTTAGAAGCCCTTATCGCGGACATAAAAAAAGCAAAACCGGCGTCCTCGAAAGGGCAATATATAAAGCATATGACTTTAACGACAACTATGGGACCCGGTCTAAAAATCGACCAGAGTTCATTGGATATTTAAAGAGGAGTTTTTTTAACTGTGCGCGCCGAGCCTTTGTTGTCTCGGCACCGTCAGAAACCGTGGGTGTCTACGACCAAGATTTTCTAGGTCTAGGACTCAATATCCCACGCAGATGGTGAGCTATCCGGCCCGTTTCATCTGTTTGTTAACAGAATAACTGGGTTTAAATGGAAAATGCCAAGCATTCTAGCTAGGTGATTGGCTTTTTTTGGAGGAGAAGGGCACCAAAAAAGGGGGGAAACAACCTGGAGGGTCAGGGGTTTCTCGGTGGTGAGATGTAGTCTAAAGGATTCAGGAATCTGGACCTTTTGGGAGAAGTAAGTGGCGCTGAGGCTTGAGGATAAAAGACAGATTGTTTCGGAAGTCGCTGAGATAGCGCAGAACGCGGTATCGGCTGTGCTGGTGGATTATCGAGGCTTGTCTGTTGCGGAGATGACTGGCATCAGATCAAGAGCTAGAGAGGCAGGTGTGTATCTCAGAGTCGTGAGGAATACTTTGGCAAAAAGAGCCGTTGAGGGCACAGATTTTGAGTGTTTATCTAACGTTCTGGTTGGTCCTTCTCTTTTGGCGTTTTCCTCTGGCGAACCTGGGGCTGCCGCAAGATTGATTCGTGACTGCGCAAAAGAGTCAGAGCAGCTTGAGGTGAGGGCGATATCGATGGGTGGATCGCTGCTTGGCCCAGAATCTTTAGAAAGCATAGCAAGTCTCCCGTCTTTGGATGAAGCGAGAGCCTCTCTCTTGGCATTGATTCAAGCTCCGATAGCCAAATTGTTGGCCACCATGAATGAGGTGCCCAGCAAATTGGTTCGGACTGTAGATGCCGTGAAATCCGGTAAGGGAAATTAATACAACATTTGGGATTTAGAACGCGTTAGGAGAAAAAAATGGGTATGTCAAAAGAAGACGTTTTGAATGCGATAGCTGAGATGAGTGTTATGGAAGTCGTCGAGTTAATAGCAGACATGGAAGAGAAATTTGGCGTTTCAGCCGCCGCAGCGGTTGCAGTTGCTCCAGCAGCTGGCGCAGGGGGAGGTGATGCTGGGGCGGGTGGCGCAGAGGAACAGTCCGAGTTTGACTTGGTTCTGACCAGTGCTGGCGATAAGAAGGTCAATGTTATCAAGGCTGTTCGAGCAATCACCGGCTTGGGCCTGAAAGAGGCAAAAACTCTAGTGGACGAAGCGCCGTCACCTGTCAAGGAAGGTATATCGAAAGAAGAGGGAGAAGACTTCCTGAAGCAGCTCGAAGAGGCTGGAGCGGCAGCCGAGCTTAAGTAGAATATGGTCTAATTTTTCTAGTAGAGGCTCTATCGAGTTCGGTTTTTCTGGGAACGAATGTAGGAGATTTAAGTGGTTTATACCTTCACAGAGAAGAAAAGAATCAGAAAAGGTTTTGGTAAATTGTCCGAAAAAATGGAATTTCCATATCTGCTTCAGATCCAGATTGATTCCTACGAGAAGTTTCTGCAGGTAGATTCAAATGAGGATGATAGAGCCCGATCTGGCCTCCATTCAGCCTTTAGTTCAGTCTTTCCTATAGTCAGTTACTCAGGTAGTGCAGCGTTAGAATATATAGATTATTCGCTCGGGGAGCCTGCGTTTAGTGTTAGAGAATCGGTGGTCCGCAGCATTACCTATGCTGCTCCTTTGAAAGTAAAAGTACGCCTCATAATTTACGATAAGGATAACTCTAATAAGTCGGTAAAAGACGTAAAAGAACAAGAGGTTTATATGGGGGAGATCCCCTTGATGACCGACAACGGTACTTTTGTTATCAATGGCACAGAAAGGGTGGTGGTGTCTCAATTACACAGATCTCCCGGAGTGTTTTTTGATCATGACAAGGGCAAGACGCATTCATCAGGCAAACTGCTATACAACGCGAGAGTAATACCCTACAGAGGGTCTTGGCTTGATTTCGAATTTGATCCCAAGGACCTTGTTTTTGTCAGGATAGACAGGCGAAGGAAACTTGCAGCGACGATAATCCTGCGAGCTCTGGGGTTAAGTAGTGAAGATATAATTGAAAATTTTTTCGAGTTGGTAACCTATGACAGAGAAAAAGATGGCTTCGCTATGGGCTTGGTGGCAGAACGTCTTAGAGGAGAGGTCGCGTCTTTCGATATAAAAGACCCCAAGGGCAAGATAATAGTAGAGACCGGTAAAAGGATAACCGCGAGGCATGTTAGGTTGATTCAGGAGAGTCAAATCACTCAGCTTCAAGTGGCACCTGACTATTTGATAGGACAAATTCTCGCTAAGGACCTTGTTGATCAGTCGTCTGGAGAGGTTGTTGCGGCTTGCAATTCGATCGTGGACGAGGATTTACTGGCAAAAATAATGGAAACTGGGCTTGCTAAGATAGAGACCATCTATACTAATGATCTAGATTGCGGCTCCTTCATTTCTGATACGTTGAGAGCCGATCCAACGACAACAAGATTGGAGGCGCTTGTAGAAATCTACAGGATGATGAGGCCGGGCGAGCCGCCGACGAAGGACGCAGCGGAGAATCTGTTCAATAATCTGTTTTTCTCGCCAGAAAGATATGACCTCTCCCCCGTCGGTCGAATGAAATTTAATCGGAGGCTTGGGAGGGAGTCTGGAGAGGGAGAGGTAATCTTAAACCACCAAGATATATTGGATGTGCTTCGAACTTTAGTAAATATACGCAACGGAAAAGGCGTGGTAGACGATATAGACCATCTCGGAAACAGGCGAGTCAGATCAGTTGGAGAGATGGCTGAGAATCAGTTTAGGGTAGGGCTCATAAGAGTCGAGCGAGCAGTAAAAGAGCGTCTCAGTCTGGCTGAATCGGAAGGGTTAATGCCTCAGGATATGATAAACGCGAAACCTGTGGCTGCAGCCGTCAAGGAGTTTTTTGGTTCCTCTCAGCTTTCACAGTTCATGGACCAAAACAACCCCCTATCAGAAGTCTCGCACAAACGTCGTGTGTCGGCGTTAGGGCCTGGCGGTTTGACTAGAGAGCGAGCAGGTTTCGAAGTACGAGATGTTCACCCCACTCACTACGGGAGAGTTTGTCCTATCGAAACCCCTGAAGGGCCAAATATTGGGTTGATCAACAATTTGGCCTCCTATGCTCGAACTAATACGTATGGTTTTTTGGAAACGCCATACCATCCAGTGAAAAATGGGGTGGTTAGTAAAGATGTTGAATACCTGTCAGCTATAGACGAATCACAATATGTTATCGCTCAAGCAAGCGCTGTCATTGACCATAAAGGTAACTTTACGGAAGAAGCCATCGAAGTTAGGCATAGGAATGAGTTCACGAAGACCTCGTCCGAAAATATTCAGTTTATGGATGTCTCCCCGAAGCAGGTCGTCTCGGTAGCAGCCGCTCTTATCCCATTTTTAGAACACGATGATGCGAACAGAGCTCTAATGGGTTCTAACATGCAGAAACAAGCTGTCCCTACTTTGCGGGCTGAGAAGCCGCTAGTTGGCACCGGTATGGAGCGGAACGTGGCGAGAGATTCGGGAGTTTGTGTCATAGCGCGTCGAGGCGGCGTGGTAGATAGTGTTGATGCGGGAAGAATTGTTGTAAGAGCGGCAGAATCCGAAACGGAAGCTGGAGAAGCTGGTGTTGACATATACAGTCTCATTAAGTTTACGAGGTCTAACCAAAATACCTGTATCAACCAGAGACCACTAGTTCGTCAAGGTGATGTTGTCAAAGCTAAGGATATTCTGGCTGATGGGCCCTCAATAGACATGGGTGAGCTAGCACTGGGGCAAAATATGCGGATCGCTTTCATGCCCTGGAACGGATACAACTTTGAAGACTCAATCCTAGTATCAGAAAGGGTCGTAAAAGAAGACAGGTTCACTAGCATCCATATACAAGAACTCACTTGTATAGCTCGAGATACAAAGCTGGGACCCGAGGAAATTACTGCGGATATTCCGAATGTTGGAGAGGGGGCTCTGAGTAAGCTCGATGAGGTTGGGATTGTTTATGTCGGAGCAGAAGTTACTGCTGGTGATATTCTCGTTGGTAAGGTGACTCCAAAAGGGGAAACTCAACTTACACCAGAAGAAAAGTTGTTGAGGGCCATTTTTGGAGAAAAAGCTTCGGATGTTAAGGACAGCTCACAGAGAGTGCCGAGCGGAGTAAACGGTACTGTAATCGATGTGCAGGTATTCACTCGTGACGGTATGGAGAAAGATGATAGAGCGAAAGATATTGAGCGAGGACAGTTAGCTGAGATAGATAAAAACCTTCGAGATGAATATCGTATATTAGAGGAGGCGACAAAGGAGAGATTGAGAGCTGCGCTAGTTGGATCCAAGGGTGTTTCTGTGCCTGGAAAGCCGAAGGGTTTTAAAATTGATAATGAATTCTTAGACACTTTGCCAAGTGAAGATTGGTTTAAAATAGTTTCGGATTCTGACGAAGTTAACGAGCAGACTGAGAAAGCGAGAACTTTTTTAGAGCAACAGAAAGTTATTCAAGAAGGTGTTTTTGAAGACCAACGAAGAAAACTAGAGAGTGGAGACGACCTCGCCCCGGGCGTGTTGAAAATTGTAAAAGTTTATTTGGCGATAAAGCGTCGCATCCAACCAGGGGATAAGATGGCGGGGCGTCATGGCAATAAAGGCGTGATTTCCGTCATAATGCCTGTTGAGGATATGCCGTTCGATGAAAATGGGGAGCCAGTAGATATAGTCTTAAACCCTCTAGGGGTTCCTTCGCGAATGAATGTGGGACAGATACTTGAAACGCATTTAGGTTGGGCAGCACATGGGGTAGGCAAGAAGATAAACGCAATGCTTGAAGACCAGAAAAAGGCTTCAGATGTACGTAAACTTATAGGTGAAGTTTATAATGAAATAGGCAGTGAGCAGGTGGATTTGAAGTCGCTGAGCGACATAGAGATCATGGATTTGGCAGAGAACCTTAAAGGCGGGCTTCCGTTCGCGACTCCAGCGTTTGACGGGGCAACAGAACAAGAAATCAAAGGTATGCTTCGAATGGCAGGCTTGCCTGAGAGTGGACAAACTGTTCTCTACGATGGAAGAACGGGGGAGAAATTTGACCGCCCGGTTACTGTCGGATACATGTACATGCTGAAATTGAACCATCTGGTCGATGATAAGATGCATGCCAGATCCACTGGGTCTTACAGTCTCGTAACGCAACAACCACTCGGCGGTAAGGCTCAGTTTGGAGGGCAACGTTTTGGTGAAATGGAGGTGTGGGCGCTCGAAGCTTACGGCGCGGCATACACTCTTCAAGAAATGCTTACAGTCAAATCGGATGACGTAAACGGCCGTACCAAGATGTATAAAAACATAGTAGATGGCGATTTAACGATGGAAGCAGGGATGCCCGAGTCATTCAACGTCCTCGTAAAAGAGATCCGATCCCTCGGTATTAATATAGATTTGGAAACTGAGTAAAGTGTCTGGTTAGAGGGTTTCCAAGCCCTTCTTTCTGGCGGCTGAAGCGAAAAGTTAAAAGGAGTTGAAGTGAAAGACTTGCTGAATATGTTGAAGGTTCAAAGCGGTGTAGAAGAATTCGATGCCCTAAGAATCTCTCTCGCATCCGCGGATATGATTCGCTCCTGGTCCTTTGGCGAGGTTAAGAAGCCTGAGACTATAAATTATAGGACTTTTAAGCCTGAGAGAGATGGTCTTTTCTGTGCGCGTATATTTGGCCCCGTGAAAGATTATGAATGCCTCTGTGGCAAGTATAAGAGGTTAAAACATCGTGGGGTTGTTTGTGAAAAGTGCGGTGTCGAGGTAACGCTCACTAAGGTTAGAAGAGAAAGAATGGGCCATATTGATCTGGCATGTCCTGTGGCACATATATGGTTCCTCAAGTCCTTGCCTTCTCGTATAGGCTTATTGTTAGATATGACTCTGCGGGACATAGAGAGAATCCTTTACTTCGAATCCTTTGTCGTGACCGATCCAGGACTAACTACGTTGGAGCTCGGCCAGTTACTCAGTGATGAAGAATATTTTCAGAATTTAGAAGAGTTTGGGGACGACTTTGAAGCCAAAATGGGAGCAGAGGCAGTCCGAGATCTTCTCTTAAATCTTGATATAAAGGCTGAAGTGGAATTGCTTCGGGAGGAAATCCCGAATACGAACTCCGAGATAAAAATCAAGAAATTTTCCAAGCGCCTAAAGTTGATGGAAGCTTTCCTGAGTTCGGGCAATAAGCCAGAGTGGATGATAATGTCTGTCCTCCCAGTTTTGCCTCCCGATCTAAGGCCATTAGTGCCGTTAGAAGGGGGAAGGTTCGCGACCTCCGATCTGAATGACCTTTATAGGAGAGTAATAAATCGAAACAACAGGCTGCGCCGTCTTCTGGACCTATCTGCTCCTGATATAATTGTCCGAAATGAAAAGAGAATGTTACAGGAATCTGTTGATGCACTCTTGGATAATGGTCGGAGAGGAAGAGCTATAACTGGTTCGAACAAGAGGCCGCTGAAATCACTAGCAGATATGATCAAAGGTAAGCAAGGCAGATTCAGGCAGAATCTCCTGGGCAAGAGGGTAGATTATTCAGGAAGGTCGGTAATAGTCTGTGGTCCCACTTTGAGATTGCATCAGTGTGGATTACCAAAAAAAATGGCACTCGAGCTCTTTAAGCCTTTCATATTCGGTAAATTGGAAGAGTTGCAACTTGCCAGCACTATAAAGGCTGCAAAAAAACTGGTGGAAAAAGAAACGGCTGAGGTGTGGGATATCCTTGCGGACGTTATTAGGGAGCACCCGGTTCTTCTAAACAGAGCGCCAACCTTGCACAGATTGGGAATTCAAGCCTTTGAGCCTGTTTTAATTGAAGGAAAGGCAATTCAATTGCACCCGCTTGTTTGCGGCGCATACAACGCCGATTTCGATGGCGACCAAATGGCGGTGCATGTTCCTCTGACGTTGGAGGCTCAACTTGAGAGTCGTGCTTTGATGATGTCAACAAATAACGTTCTTTCGCCGGCAAGTGGGGAACCGATTATCGTTCCATCCCAAGACGTTGTTTTGGGCATTTATTATATGACTCGCGAAAAGTCTAATTCTAAGGGAGCCGGGGGGGTATTTTCTGATTCTAAGGAGGTGCACCGAGCTTATGACAGTGGGAGTTTAGAGCTGCATGCGAAAATCAGGGTAAGGTTGTCAAAAAGTGCCCTAGGAGACTCCGGTGAGGAAACAGAGTTGGTCGAAACCACGGCTGGTAGAGTGCTGCTTTATCAAATAGTTCCTTCTAAATTGCCATTTTCAGTTGTGAATAGGGTAATGGATAAGAAGTCGATCTCGAACCTCATCAATGACTGTTACCGCAGATGTGGACTAAAGGATACCGTAATTTTTGCTGATCAAATGATGTATACAGGTTTTCGACAGTCCACTGCTTCTGGCGCATCTGTCGGAGTGGACGACTTTGTTATTCCAATGGAAAAGAGTGAAATAATTAAGGATGCCGAGAAAGAAGTTGCTGAGATTGAGTCCCAGTACGCGTCGGGACTAGTTACACAAGGCGAGAAATACAACAAAGTTGTTGACATATGGTTGCGTGCCAACGACTTGGTCGCACGCGCAATGATGGATGGCATATCAAAAGAGACTGTAATTAATGCCGAAGGAGTTGAAGAAGAACAAGACTCTTTCAACTCGGTCTACATCTACGCTGACTCAGGCGCTAGGGGTTCTCCAGCTCAGATCAGACAACTTGCGGGGATGAGAGGTCTAATGACGAGGCCGGATGGAAGTATCATAGAAAATGCTATAACAGCGAACTTTAGGGAAGGCCTCTCAGTTAATGAATACTTCATTTCTACGCATGGAGCGAGGAAGGGCCTGGCTGATACCGCTTTGAAGACAGCCAATTCAGGCTATTTGACCAGGCGTTTGGTTGATGTTGCTCAAGATGTGGTCATAACGGATGAAGATTGTGGTACAGATTCCGGTCTTTTGATTGCGTCGATCATAGAGGGGGGAGAGGTAGTCCTAGGTCTAGGAGCTAGAGTACTTGGACGAACAGTTGCGCAAGATGTAGTAGATCAAAAAGGTAAGGTCATTATTACCAAAGGCACGCTGATAGACGAGGAGTGGGTAGAAACATTGGATGACATCGGCGTTGATGAAATGTGGGTTCGATCTCCGATAATGTGCGAGACATCTTACGGAGTATGTCGAGCTTGCTACGGTAGGGATCTAGCTAGGGGTCACTTCATCAACATAGGGGAAGCGATTGGAGTAATCGCGGCCCAGTCTATTGGAGAACCGGGAACGCAACTCACTATGAGAACGTTCCACATCGGTGGGGCTGCCTCGAGAGAGTCAGCAATAGATAATATCCAGGTCAAACATGGCGGCGAAGTTCGCCTGCACAATTTAAAGACTGTTAAGCGGGAAAGTGGGGAGTTAGTCGCGGTATCACGTTCTGGTTCTATTGCGGTGGCTGATGGGCAAGGCCGAGAAAGAGAAAGGTATAAATTACCTTATGGGGCTATTTTGTCAGTCGGTGAGGGTGAAACCGTTGAGCCAGGCAAGGTAATTGCGCAGTGGGATCCGCTCACTCGTCCAATCGTTGCAGAAGTCAGTGGGAAAGTAGAGTTCCAGGAAATGGAAGAGGGGCTCTCAATCAACCGCCAGACTGATGAGTTGACGGGCCTCACAAACATAATGATTTTGGATCCAAACGACAGGCCAACAGCTGCAAAGGATCTTCGACCGGCTATCCGACTATTGGGTTCTAAGACGGCCGGAACGAAAAAGTCGAAGGAGGAGGACAGCACAGTTTATATCCTCCCAGTTGGTTCAATTCTGAACTATGAGAATGGCTCATCCATTGGTGTAGGGGATATAATCGCTAGGATCCCTCAGGAAGGAAGTAAAACGAGAGATATAACTGGAGGATTACCTAGGGTTGCTGACCTCTTTGAGGCTAGGAAGCCTAAGGAGCCGGCGGTCCTGGCGGAGGCATCTGGCACCGTTTCGTTTGGAAAAGAAACAAAGGGTAAGAGAAGACTAGTGATCACGACGCAGGTTGAGGCTGGCCAAGAACCTGTGAGCGTAGAAACTCTTATACCGAAATGGAGAGAAATAGGAGTCTTCGAAGGAGAGCAGGTAGAGAAGGGAGAGATCGTATGTGAAGGGCCGTTAAGCGCCCATGACATTTTGCGTTTGAAGGGAGTTGAAGAGCTAGCAAAATATGTGGTTGATGAGATTCAGGAGGTTTATCGATTGCAAGGGGTGACGATCAATGACAAACATATTGAAGTGATTGTGCGCCAAATGCTAAGAAAATCAGAAATACTGGATTCGGGCGACTCGTCCTTTATAAGAGGAGAGCAGGTTGACTTTTCTCAGGTTAGAGAAGAAAACAAAACTTTAGTGGAGCAAGGGAAAAACCCTGTGATCTTTGAGAGGATGCTTCTCGGCATAACCAAAGCTTCCTTGGCCACTAACTCTTTCATCTCTGCTGCGTCTTTTCAAGAAACCACCCGCGTTTTGACTGAAGCTGCGGTGACGGGCAAGAAAGATTACCTGAGGGGTCTCAAGGAGAATGTGGTAGTTGGTCGATTAGTTCCTGCTGGAACAGGTTTGACGTATCACGCGGAACGTAAAGCAGAGAGAGAAAAGGAAAGGCAACGCTCCTCGGAAGCAGGTACTGATTTGGAAAGCATAGAACAGGCACTCAGCGATGCACTATCTGCAGAGGGATGATTGATTGTTGAGAATTAGTTTTATCGGGCGTAAACTGCCGGCGGTCGAAAAGGCGCCCTAGACTAAAAACTGGAAATCAGAAGGAAAAGATGAATGGCAACCATTAGTCAATTGGTCAGAAAACCAAGAAAAAGAAAAGTGGACAAAAATATGGTTCCGGCTTTGCAGGGTTGCCCTCAAAAAAGAGGCGTCTGCACGCGCGTCTATACGACTACCCCAAAGAAACCCAATTCTGCCCTTAGGAAGGTTTGCCGGGTCAGATTAACGAATTCCTATGAGGTAACTTCGTATATAGGAGGCGAGGGGCATAACCTACAAGAGCACTCCGTTGTCCTTATAAGAGGAGGTAGGGTGAAGGACCTACCTGGTGTTCGTTATCACACGGTCCGAGGCACGCTAGATACCTCTGGAGTTTCAGATCGAAAGCAAGGTCGCTCAAAGTATGGGGCCAAGAGGCCAAAACAATAACTTGTATTGCTGTTAGTAAGGCCCTAACAATTTAGGGGAATCCTGAAGGAAAAAAAATGTCAAGAAGACGAGTAATAGCTAAAAGGGAAATTCTCCCCGACCCGAAGTTCAAGAATAAAACGCTGGCGAAGTTTATTAACCACGTAATGGTTAACGGGAAAAAGGCGGTCGCGGAAAGCATAGTTTACGGGGCATTGGAAACCGTCCAGGAAAGGGTAGCAGGTAGTGACCCCGTGGAGGTTTTCGAAAAAGCCTTGGAAGCGATCGCTCCAATGGTGGAAGTGAAATCTAGGCGCGTAGGAGGTGCAACGTATCAGGTACCTGTAGAAGTAAGACCCTCTAGAAGACAGGCTTTGGCAATGAGGTGGCTGGTGGATAGCGCCAGGGGGCGGTCAGAGAAATCGATGGCCCAGAGACTTGCTGGAGAATTTTTGGATGCGTCAGATGGAAGAGGCTCCGCGGTTAAAAAGCGTGAGGACACCCACAGAATGGCTGACGCTAATAAGGCTTTTGCTCACTATAGATACTAATTAGTTTCTATCGATATAGATGGCTAGGAAAACGCCGATAGCAGCCTACAGAAACATCGGCATCGTGGCGCATGTAGACGCTGGGAAGACCACGACCAGTGAAAGAATCCTTTTTTATACAGGCATATCGCACAAGATGGGAGAGGTCCATGACGGCTCGGCAATCATGGACTGGATGGTGCAGGAACAAGAGAGAGGTATCACTATAACCTCAGCGGCCACCACTTGCTTCTGGTCTGGAATGGAAAAAGACCTTCCAGAACACAGGATTAACATTATTGATACTCCAGGGCACGTAGATTTTACGATCGAGGTGGAAAGAAGTCTGAGAGTTCTTGACGGCGCAATTGTCGTTTTTTGTGCCGCTGCGGGTGTTGAGCCGCAATCAGAAACGGTCTGGAGGCAAGCGGATAGATACTCTGTTCCTAGGATCATTTTTGTAAATAAGATGGATAGACAGGGAGCAGATTTCTTTTCCGTGATAGATCAGGTTGAGGATCGTCTTGGGGCGAAAGCTTTACCAATGCAGTTACCGCTTGGTGAGGAGAAAGATTTTTATGGAGTGATCGATCTAGTACACATGAGAGGTGTTGCTTGGTCAGATGAGAGAGGGCTAGAAATTATTGAAGTAGATATTCCAGAAGATGTGTTGGACTTGGCAGGAACTTGGAGGGAAAGGCTCGTTGAGGCAGCTGCGGAGGCAAATGAGGACCTCCTCGAAAAATACCTAGAAGCCGGGAATCTGGAGAAGGAAGACATAATCGCAGGAATAAGAGCTCGAACTTTATCCAACGAAATAGTACCGGCTTTTTGTGGTTCCGCATTCAGGAACAAAGGGATTCAGAGCCTTTTAGATGGAGTTGTTAACTATCTACCTGCCCCGACCGAAGTGCAGGTCATAGAGGGTTTAGATCCCAAAACGGGCGTTTCGGAGAGAAGAAATGCCGAAGATAATGCGCCTTTCTCGGCGCTAGTTTTCAAAATATCCACGGATCCCTACGTAGGGAGTTTGGCTTTTTTTAGGGTTTACTCAGGAGCATTAAAAACTGGGGAGAAGGCCTATAATCCGAGAACTGCTCGGGCAGATCGAGTAGGGAGAATGGTGCAATTGCATGCGAACGATAGGAATGAAATCAAAGAGGTGCGGGCTGGAGATATAGCGGCATTAGTTGGCTATAGGGGTTTATATACTGGAGATACTTTGTCCTTGGAGAAATCCCAGATTATATTCGAAGAAATGAGTTTCCCCGACCCCGTCATCTCTCTAGCTGTAGAACCCAAGTCCGCGAGTGAACAAGACAGTTTGGCAGAAGCCATAGAAAAAATAATGCAGGAAGACCCTTCCTTTCGCATGAGTTTTGACAACGAAAGCGGTCAGACATTGCTGTCTGGTATGGGAGAGTTGCACTTAGAGATTATTTTGGATCGAATAAAAAGGGAATTTGGGGTCGATGCCAATGCGGGGAACCCTAGAGTGGCTTTTAGAGAATCGATTTCTAAACAAACTGAGGCTGAGGCATTTTTTGATCGAGAAATCGGAGGCCGCAGGCATTATGCAGGAGTGAAGATATCGGTCGAGCCTTACGTTGACTCGGAAGGACGACATCAGTTTTTATTTCAGAACAATCTCCCGGAGGGGGAGGTGATACCTGATGAGTTCGTTGAATTTGTTGAGCATGGCGTTCTGGATCAAATGAAGAGCGGAATTCTGATGGGACACGCGGTTATTGGGCTGAAGGTTGGTTTGGTTTCCGTAGGCTACAATGAATTGGATTCAACGGAGATGGGATTTAAAGCCGCCAGCGCGATGGCATTGAGAGAAGCGCTTGTGGAAGGAGAGTCCAAATTATTAGAGCCGATAATGTCTGTAGAAATCGTGAGCCCGGAAGAGTACATGGGAGATATCTCTGGGGATATCAATCGAAGGCGTGGCCTCATTGTAGGGTTAGATGACTTAGGTTTGAATAAAAAACTGAAGGCTCAAGTCCCGTTATCGGCAATGTTTGGTTACTCGACTCACTTGAGGAGCCGAAGCCAGGGGCGGGCAACTTTCACTATGGAGTTTAGAAGCTACAGCGAGGTTCCGGCATCTAACCTCAACGAGTGATTTCTCGCGTTATCTAGGGAATTTCTCAGATCAAAACCTATGGCTTTTGGTGGTTGATAGGTAGCCCGTGTATCTGTATAGTTCGCGTCCGCCCAGTCTAGTTTAGGTTTAAGTCTAGATGATGGCGACCCGTGGGAAGCAAAGGGTCTTCTTCGAATGCCTATGAAATAGCGGGGTTCATGAAAAAGATTGGGCGCGGATAAGGGGTACAAGCTAATTGGCTTGAGCCCCGTGACTTGGGAGCGATTTTTGCAAAATCAACGAATTAGAATTCGATTAAAAGCGTTTGACCATAAATTGATAGATGTCTCGACCCTCGAAATTGTCGACACGGCGAAGAAGACTGGTGCGCAGATAAGAGGGCCGATTCCACTTCCAACCAGGAAAGAGCGGTTCACGGTACTAATCTCGCCCCATGTCAACAAAGACGCGAGAGACCAATATGAAATTCGTACCCATAAACGAATGCTCGACATATTGGAACCGACTGAAAAGACGGTGGATGCGCTAATGAAGCTTGACTTAGCCGCGGGCGTTGATGTTCAGATAAGTCTAAATTAGAGGTTATCTTAGTTATTCAGATTAGGTAGATAGAAAGAGTAGAGCTGTCTCCGGTTAAGAGATAGAACCCGAAATTGGCCTCGATGGGGGGCCTGATGGAGAAAAGCGTTTACTTGCCAAAGAAGCATGGTACAGGAAGACTTTGTTGCGAGAAAAGGTTAGCAGGAAATACATTGTTGGCGAGAACGAAACCTTAAGAGCGTAGATTGGAATGATAGTAGGCGAAAAAAAAGGCATGACGAGAATTTTCCGGGATGACGGGGAGTCAGTTCCCGTAACGGTCGTCGAGGCAAATGCGAACAGAGTTACGCAAATTAAAACTGTGGAAACAGATGGATATTCAGCGGTACAGGTCACCAAAGGGTCCGGCAACAGAAAAGCACTAAATAAGGCGACGGCTGGTCATTTGGCGAAAGCAAACGCTGGCATGGGCGATGGCCTTTGGGAGTTTCGTCTTGAAGAGGATTCGGAGCTTCAATGTGGCTCATTATTAGAGGTTAGTCAATTTGTCGAGGGGCAAAGGGTCGACGTTCAAGGTGCCTCAAAAGGAAAAGGTTTCGCGGGGACTATTAAAAGGTGGAATTTTCGCGGACAAGACAACACTCACGGAAATTCGATCTCTCATCGAGCCCCTGGTTCAATAGGGCAGTGTCAAACGCCCGGCAGAGTTTTCAAAGGAAAAAAAATGTCAGGCCATATGGGCTCAGCGAATGTGACTGTCCCTGGGGTGGAGGTTATTGCTGTTGATGGAGAAAACAGCTTGCTTCTACTCAAAGGGTCGATTCCAGGGCCAAACGGGAGCACCGTTAGGATCAGAGTCACCTCCAATGCAACGCTTCCCATTTCTGAGGGGGACCCCTCATGAATTTATCCCTAGCAGAGAATAAAGGAACCGTTGAGGTAACCGATGCGAGCTTTGCCAGGGCATACAATGAAGGTTTGGTCCATCAAGTCTTGGTAGCTTTTATGGCAGGCTCCCGACAGGGATCGAGGGCTCATAAGAACCGTTCGAGGGTCAGTGGAGGAGGCAAGAAGCCGTGGAGGCAGAAAGGCACCGGTAGAGCAAGAGCTGGCACCTCCCGCTCCCCGATATGGCGTTCCGGAGGAGTAACGTTCGCTGCGCAGCCTCAGGAACATTCGGTTAAAGTGAACAAAAAAATGTATCGCGGTGCGTTGCGATGCATATGGTCCGAATTGATTCGCCAAGAACGTCTGGTGGTGGTTGAAGATCTGGTTATCGAACAGCCCAAAACGAAGGTATTGTTAGAAAAATTGAGAGATTTAGGTCTGTCTGAAGCGCTCATCATTGTGGAAAAAGTTGACGAAAACCTCCGCCTCGCTTCAAGGAATCTGAGCAAGACAGAAGTGAGAGATTTAACCCATATAGATCCGTTGTGTCTCATTAGCAATGAAAAGGTTCTGGTGACTGCTCATGCGCTTAAGGGCTTAGAGGCCGCTCTATCATGAAAAATTTGCATCTGTATAACATTTTGAGGGAGCCCCACATATCTGAGAAGGTTTCTATCCTGGGAGAAGAATCGAACCAATACGCTTTCAAGGTCTCTGCAGAGGCGACAAGGCCCGAGATAAAAGAGGCTGTAGAGGAGATATTCAAGGTGGCGGTTAAGAAGGTGACCACCAGTAACGTCAAAGGCAAGGTTAAGAGGAATGCGCAGGGACTCGTTAAGAAGAAGAATTGGAAAAAGGCTTATATCACCTTGGAGCGTGGGGAAGAGCTTGATTATTTGGATGTAAATTAGGGGCAATCTTGTGGCAGTTATAAAAACAAGACCGACGTCGCCTGGAAGAAGGTTCGTTGTAAAGGTTGTTGATGAGGGGCTTCATAAAGGGAAACCCTTTAAGGGCCTTGTTTCCAGTAAGAAACGTAAGGGAGGTAGAAACAACAACGGGCGTATTACCGTCAGACATCGTGGTGGTGGACACAAGCAACATTACAGAGTTATTGACTGGAAGAGGTCGAAGGACGGGATACCATCCGTTGTCGAACGTCTAGAGTATGATCCGAATAGGACCGCGAATTTAGCTTTGCTCAAATATATGGATGGGGAACGGAGATACATATTGGCTCCCCGAGGAGTCTCAGTTGGAGACGAGATAATGTCTGGAGCAAACGCCGGAATCAAGAGCGGAAATTCCTTGCCCTTGAAAAACATACCAGTAGGAAGTGTCATTCACTGCGTTGAACTTAAACCTCTAAAGGGTGCTCAATTAGTTAGGAGCGCGGGAGGCTCTTGTCAGCTTGTGGCGAGAGAAGGCAGGCACGCTACTCTCAGGCTCAGGTCTGGTGAAATGCGAAGAGTTCTTTCGGATTGTAAGGCGACGCTTGGAGAGGTAGGAAACGGAGAACACAACCTCCGATCATTAGGTAAAGCCGGAGCCAGGAGATGGAGAGGAAGAAGGCCTACTGTGCGTGGAGTTGCTATGAACCCAGTTGATCATCCTCATGGTGGTGGTGAAGGCAAAACGTCGGGCGGTAGACACCCAGTTACGCCTTGGGGGGTTCCGACGAAAGGATATAAGACTAGGAAAAACAAACGCACGGATGACCTTATCGTGCGACGTAGAGCCAAACGATAGGACAAATAAATGAGAATAAAACCAGTTTTAAAGGCGCGGTAATGTCGAGATCTATATACAAGGGCCCTTACGTGGATGGTCATCTTTTAAAAAAAGTGGAAGAAGCCTCCAAAAATAACGATAGGAGGCCGATAAAAACTTGGTCAAGGAGATCCATGGTTATGCCGGAGATGGTCGGCCTCACGATAGCGGTTTACAACGGAAGGCAACATATACCTGTAATGATTAATGAGGATATGGTCGGCCATAAATTGGGAGAGTTTGCGCCCACTAGGACTTATAGAGGTCATGACGCTGACAAGCGGGCTAGTCGCTAACAGCAATAGAAAAGGGTAAAGGTGACGACAGGGATTATGGAAGCCAAAGCGATCGGGAAAAGGATAAGAATATCCGCACAGAAGGTGAGAAGAATAGCGGACGTCGTCAGGGGTAAGCCTGTTGCGGATGCTTTGGATTTACTGAGCTTTGAGGCTCAGCAGTCAGCGGCCGTTGTAAAGAAAGTTCTAGAATCAGCCATTGCGAATGCTGAAAACAACGAGGGTGCTGATGTGGACGACCTTAAAGTCACTGAGATATTCGTAAATGAAGGTATGACCATGAAGAGAATCAAGCCCAGAGCGAAAGGTAGAGCGGACAGAATCTTGAAACGAAGTTGTCACATATCGGTGACTGTGACGGATATTTAAAAAAGAGAGTCATATGGGTCAAAAAGTTCATCCAGTTGGAATTCGGTTAGGGGTTATAAGGAACCATAACTCAGTGTGGTACGCTGATAAGTCCGATTATTCAGAATATCTTAAAGACGATCTTGAGGTGCGAGCCTATCTCAGGAAAAAGCTCTATGAGGCCTCAGTTTCAAAAATCGAAATTCAGCGCCAAGCCCAAGCAGCAAAGGTAATCATCCATTCTGCACGTCCGGGAATAGTGATCGGTAAAAAGGGAGAGGATGTAGAAAAATTACGGATTCGGCTGTCCGAGATGATGGGTATCTCGGTGAATATTAATATTGAGGAGATACGGAAGCCGGAATTAGATGCGTTACTAGTTGCTCAGGGAATAAGTCAACAGTTGGAGAGACGTGTTCAATTCAGAAGAGCCATGCGAAGGGCCATACAAAATGCGATGCGACTGGGTGCGGAAGGAATAAAGGTTAGGGTGGCGGGAAGATTGGGTGGAGCGGAGATTGCAAGATCAGAAGTTTATCACGAAGGACGTGTCCCCCTGCATACGCTAAGGGCCGATATAGATTACGCGACTTGGGAGGCCGAAACGACTTATGGAATATTAGGAATTAAGGTATGGATCTTTAAGGGAGAGATTTTGGGTCCCCAGGAGGATGGCGCAGAGTAATTCCCTGTGGAGATATAGTAGTTATGTTACAACCAAAGAAAACCAAATTCAGAAAGCAGCAAAAAGGAAGAAATAGAGGACTGGCTCTTCGCGGTAGTTCTGTGAGCTTTGGCGAATTCGGCTTGAAAGCAGTGGGGAGGGGGCGACTCACGGCACGCCAAATTGAGGCTGGCAGACGTGCCATGACACGCAGAGTCAAGAGAGGGGGTAAAATTTGGATACGTGTTTTCCCAGACAAGCCCATTACGAAAAAACCTCTGGAAGTTCGGCAGGGAAAGGGAAAAGGGAGTGTAGAGTATTGGGTTGCGCTTGTTCAGCCAGGCAAGGTGCTTTATGAGATGCAGGGCGTTACGGAAGAGGTGGCTCGGGAAGCTCTTGGGCTAGCAGCTGCGAAACTGCCTTTCAAGACGACATTCGTTTCTAGGACGGCAATGTAATGAAAATTAGCGAGTTGAGAGATAAAGACGAAGAGGCATTGAAAGTCGAGCTTGAGAGGCTGACGAGAGAACACTTTGGCCTCCGTATGCAGTTTGGTAGCGGCCAGCTAGGTCAGACTCACTTGTTAAAGGAAATACGCAGAGATATCGCGCGTGTAAAGACTTGTTTGGAGGAATCTAGGAATGGGTGAAGAAAAAGAAGTTGTAGAAAACACCGCTGCCGTTGGGAGATCTGTGACCGGTACAGTGGTCAGCAATAAGATGGATAAAACCATAACGTTGAGAGTGGAACGAAGAGTGAAACATCCGGTTTACGGAAAATTTGTAAGAAAATCGAAGAAAATACATGCGCATGATGCTGAGAATATCTGTTCCATAGGGGACGTTGTCACGGTTGAAGAATGTAGACCTTTATCAAAGACGAAATCTTGGATGCTTAAAAGCGTTGAAGTTAAAGCCTTGGAGGTATAGGGGGAGATGATTCAAACAGAAACGATGCTAGAAATAGCGGACAACAGTGGAGCCCGCAAAGTTCAGTGCATAAAAGTTTTGGGGGGTAGCCATCGTAGGTATGCTCATATCGGCGATGTAATAAAAGTAGCTGTAAAAGAAGCGATCCCCAGGGGGCGTGTCAAAAAAGGCCAAGTAATGGATGCATTGGTGGTAAGAACAAGAAAGGGTGTACGGAGGCCGGACGGTTCATTGATCAAATTTGATCAAAACGCCGCGGTTCTCTTGAATGCGCAAAAGCAGCCAGTTGGCACCAGGATTTTTGGCCCGGTTACTAGAGAGCTGAGAACAGAAAACTTCATGAGAATAGTCTCTTTGGCACCCGAAGTCATATAGCGAAGTAGGACAGTAAATGAAGAAAATCAGAAAAAATGACGAGGTCGTCGCTATTTCAGGTAGGGATAAGGGTCGTCGGGGTGAGGTTTTGAAAGTCCTAGAAGACGGTAGGTTGCTCGTTTCCAATATGAATTTGGTAAAGAAACACAAAAAAGCAAACCCGAACGCTGGTGAGCAGGGTGGAATAGTTAGCCAGGAGGCGCCGATACAGGCATCCAACGTGGCTATTTGGAATCACAAGGAGTCGAGAGCGGATAAAGTTCGGATAAAGCTTGAGAATGGAGAGAAATTCAGAGTCTTCAAATCCAGCGGAGATAGAGTGGAAGAATAGCCATGACCGATTTATACGAAAAATATAGAAGCAACATACATAAAGAGCTTAAAGAAAAGCTAGGAATACTGAATCCCATGGAGGTTCCTAGACTAGAAAAAGTTACTCTAAATATGGGAGTTGGAGAGGCAATAGCAGATAGAAAGGTTATGGAAAATGCAGTCTCAGATATGGCGGCGATAGCTGGTCAGAGCCCAGTAGTATGTCTAGCGAGGCGATCAGAGGCGGGATTCAAAATTAGGGAAGGCTACCCTATCGGATGCAAGGTCACTCTCAGAAAAAGCCGTATGTATGATTTTGTGGAGAGATTGATCGATATCGCGATCCCAAGAATAAGAGATTTTCGTGGGCTCAATCCAAAGTCTTTCGATGGACGCGGGAACTTCAGCATGGGGCTTACCGAACAGATCGTTTTTGCAGAAATAGATTTCGATAAGATAGATAAAATCAGGGGTCTGGATATATGCGTAACAACGACGGCGGGAAGAGACGATCACGCTCTAGAGCTGTTGAAAGCTTTTAATTTCCCCTTTCGAACGTAAGGAATTAGAAAATGGCAAAAAAGTCGATGATAGAGCGAGAAAAAAAACGAGCGTTAATTCTGGAGCGTTTCAGAGCGAAAAGGCTGGAATTAAAAAAAATTATGCTTAGCAAGGACGTCTCTGACGAGGAAAGATGGGGTGCCCAGCTCAAAATGCAAAGCTTGCCGCGTAATTCAAGTGCGACCAGGAAGCAGAGGAGGTGTGGGATCACGGGAAGGCCGAATGGCGTATACAGAAAGTTTGGACTATGTCGTAACAAACTTAGGGAAGCCGCGATGCGAGGGGACGTTCCCGGGTTAGTTAAGGCGAGCTGGTAAGGAAAACATATGTCAATGCAAGACCCTATATCCGATTTATTGACCCGCATAAGAAATGCTCAAATGGCGGGGCATGAAACCGTGGCATTGCCCGCTTCCAAAACAAAACTGGCGATACTGAAAGTTCTCGTTGATGAGGGTTTCGTGAACAATTATGAAGTCCTGGAAGGAGCCAAGCCTGAGATACTAGTTAGCCTGAAATATTTTCAGGGCTCGCCGGTTATTAAGGAAATCGACAGAGTGAGTCGGCCCGGTCTAAGAATTTATAAGAAGTGCGGCGAGCTGCCCTCGGTTAGAGGTGGTTTGGGCATATCGATAATTAGCACCAATCACGGTGTGGTCTCCGACAGACAAGCTCGTGAGAACGGGACTGGCGGAGAAGTTTTATGTACCGTTTTTTGAGGGATTAAATGTCACGCGTCGCAAGTAATCCAATTCTGTTACCTGACGGGGTTGAGGTAAAAATAGAGGGAAAAAGAGTCACAGCATCAGGCAAGATGGGTGAGCTCTCGTATGAAGTCCATGAATTAGTGCGCCTCGTCGACGAAGAGGGAGGCATTACATTTACGCCTGAAGACGATAGTAAAGAGGCGAAGGCGCTGTCGGGTACTATGCGCGCATTACTACACAATATGGTAGTGGGTGTTTCAGAAGGTTTTCAAAAGAAACTAGAACTCCAAGGCGTTGGGTATAGGGCCCAGGCGTCGGGTAATAAGCTTACTCTGCAGCTTGGATTTTCTCATCCCGTAGAATACAAGGTTCCTGAGGGCATTAATCTAGAGGCGCCTAGCCAGACAGAGATCGTTATATCCGGTAGAAATAAACAGCAGGTGGGTCAGGTTTGCGCGGAGATAAGATCCTTTCGACCACCTGAGCCCTATAAGGGAAAAGGCGTGCGGTACTCTGGTGAGCGCGTGCGTCGTAAAGAGGCGAAAAAGAAGTAGAACATAATAGGAAGTTTATTTTGCACCCGTCCAAGAAAAAAAGACTTAAGAGAGCTAAGGCAACCCGCATGAAAATCAGGGATTTAGGAGTATCGAGGCTGACGGTTACTCGAACGCCGAGACATATTTACGCGCAAGTAACTTCAGCCGAAGGTGGCAAAGTTCTAGCTCAGGCTTCCAGTCTCGACAAAGAAATACGAGACCAAAACAAAGGCAATGCTTCGGATGCTGCGAAAGTTGGAAGTCGAATTGCACAAAAAGCAGTCGAATTAGGCTTAAAAAAAGTAGCGTTCGACCGATCAGGTTATAAGTTTCACGGTAGAGTCGAGGCCCTTGCGCAGGCGGCTCGAGAAGGAGGGCTAGACTTCTAATGGCTTACGCAGAGCAGATCAAAGAAGAGGGACTGGTTGAGAAACTTGTTCAAGTTAATAGGGTCGCGAAAGTTGTCAAAGGCGGAAGAGTGTTCGGCTTTACCGCGCTGACAGTGGTAGGTGACGGAAACGGAAAGGTTGGTTTCGGTCGAGGTAAAGCGAGGGAAGTGCCTACGGCGATTCAAAAAGCGATGGAAAACGCAAGAAGGAACATGTTTGAAGTAGAGCTTGATGGGGGCACGCTCTGGTACGCGACAAGCGCCAGGCATTCTGCTTCAAAGGTTTACATGCAGCCTGCTTCCGAGGGAACAGGAGTGATTGCGGGTGGTGCCATGAGGGCTGTTTTCGAGGCAGCTGGTGTCCAGAATGTGTTGGCCAAATGTTACGGCTCGACTAACCCGGTCAATGTTGTCCACGCGACTTTTAAAGCGTTGAGGTCTATAGAGTCACCTGGCTCTGTGGCGCGCAGAAGAGGTAAAGATAATTCTGAATTTCGAGGGGACTCGAAGGAGTAGGATGTATGGCCGCTAGTAGCAAAACCTTGTCTGTCACTCTGATAAAGAGCCCCATAGGTAGACTGAAAAATCATAAAGCTAGTATAGCTGGGCTAGGGTTAAGGAAGATCGGCCAGACAGTCGAAGTCGAGGATTCACCCTCGGTAAGGGGCATGATTGAGCAAGTCGCGTATCTTTTAAAAGTTGAGGGCCAGGACAAATGAGATTAAATGAAATTAGCTTTAGTCGCGGTAGCCGGTCACCAAAGAGAAGAGTAGGCAGGGGTGCAGGATCGGGATTTGGTAAAACTGCTGGGAGAGGTCAGAAGGGCCAGAAGGCTCGCTCAGGTGGCGGCGTTCGTCCTGGATTTGAGGGTGGGCAATTACCTTTGCAAATGCGTATTCCGAAATTCGGATTCCGCTCAAGGGTAGGTTTGTATACTGCTCAGGTCCGTCTTTCAGAACTCAGTAAGCTTGGCTCGGAGAAAGTTAATCTCGAGGAGCTTAAGAAAGCCAACATTGTGCAACGCTCTAAGAAAAGAGCTCGAATTCTCTCGTCTGGTCCTGTGGACAGAAGCTATGTTGTCGAGTGCCCGGCGATAAAGGTCACTAGAGGGGCTCTAAAAGCGATAGAGGATGCCGGTGGTAAAATCCTCGATGTGGCACAGGTGGATTCTTCCCCAGAGCAGACCGAGCAAGCTTAGAGCATGGCTTAATTGCGAGAGTGTTGAAGTAGAAGAATATGGCAATCGATCAAAACCAAATGGCGAATCAGCTTGCTGGCAACCAAGCTGGTATCAGCGAGTTGCGGTCACGGCTCCTTTTTGTTCTTTTTGCGCTTTTGATTTACAGGGTTGGAACACATATTCCTGTTCCGGGAATCGACCCCTCTCAACTGCAAGCGCTCTTCAACCAAAGCCAAGGCGGTATTCTAGAATTGTTTAACATGTTCTCTGGCGGCGCTTGGGAGCGAATGAGCATCCTGGCTTTAGGTGTGATTCCATACATTACCGCGAGCATTATTATGAATCTGCTCACAATGATGTACCCTCAATTTCAACAATGGAGGAAAGAGGGTGAGTCTGGGCGAAGAAAAATAACAAGGGTGACCAGATATCTAACAGTCGCGATTTCTTTGGTGCAAGGGTTTTCGTTGGCCGTTACTCTGAGAAATCAAGGCTTATCGTTTGACGATAGTTATATCTTTCTTTTTATAGCGACACTAACTCTCGTTACGGGGTCGGTTTTTATGATGTGGTTAGGAGAACAAATAACCGAGCGTGGAGTTGGGAACGGAATTTCGCTACTCATTTTTTCTGGGATCGTTTCGGGATTTCCTTCCGCCATAGGGCAGATGTTTGAGTCAGCTAGGCAGGGTAATCTGAACATAATTGTACTGCTCGCTATGGTGGTGCTTGCAATAGGCTTAGTGTGGATTGTCGTTCGAGTCGAGCGTGGTCAGCGACGTTTGCCAATAAGTTATGCCAAAAGGCAGCAAGGTAGGCGCATGATGCAGGCCCAGAGCAGCCATCTACCATTAAAGGTCAATATGGCAGGTGTGATACCGGCGATTTTCGCCTCGAGTTTGCTTTTGGCTCCCGCGTCCATGGCTAGCTGGTTTGGAAGCAATCAAGGGATGGACTGGTTGCAACAGGTTTCCCTAGTACTTTCACCGGGACAACCGCTTTATATCATGTTGTTTGCGGGAGGTATTATTTTCTTTTCCTTTTTCTATACGGCCATAATGTTTGATCCCAAGGATGTATCGGATAACCTAAAGCGACAGGGGGCCTATGTTCCGGGTATTAGGCCAGGGGAACAGACGTCAAACTATATCGACGATGTTATCACTCGATTGACGGTTTTTGGTTCGATCTACGTCGCCCTGGTTTGTTTATTGCCGGAATTTATGGTTGTAGCTGTAGACGCCTCCTTTCAGTTGGGTGGAACTGCGGTACTTATTGTTGTTGTGGTTGCGATGGATTTCATGGCTCAAATCCAATCGCATTTGATGAGTAGCCAGTATGCGAAACTAATGGAAAAATCAAACTTACAGTCTTTTGGAAGGCGCAGATAAGGGATTTAAATTAAAGAGAGTTATATGAAAGTTCGCGCTTCAGTAAAAAAAATATGCAGAAATTGTAAGATTGTTCGTAGGAAAGGCGTCGTAAGGGTCATATGCGCTGTGGAGCCTCGGCATAAACAAAGACAAGGTTAGTCGTATGTGTGATAAAAAAACTTTTGGGAGATAATGGATGGCTCGGATAGCAGGGATAAATATACCTGACAATAAGCATGCAGTTGTCTCGTTGACGTATATATTTGGAATAGGCAGAACGACAGCGAAAACGATATGCCTAAATGCTGGGGTTGCGCCAGACGCAAGTATCGGCGACTTAGATGAGGCTAACTTGGACGCGTTAAGGGCTGAAATAGGTCGATTCACTGTGGAGGGTGATCTGCGAAGAGAGAACACCATGAACATCAAAAGGTTGATGGATCTAGGATGTTACCGAGGCATAAGGCATCGTCGTCATCTGCCGGTGAATGGCCAGAGGACAAAAACCAATGCGCGCACTCGCAAGGGTCCGAAGCGACTTGTGAGAAAATAAGAGGGTTCATAGTTTATGGCAGAACGTAAAAAGGCTAAAAGAGTGGTTGTAGATGGCTTAGCCCATGTGCACGCCTCCTTTAATAACACTATTGTCACTATTACAGATAGGCAAGGGAATACATTGAGCTGGGCAACCTCTGGAGGCTCCGGCTTTCGAGGGTCCAGGAAAAGCACACCCTTTGCAGCGCAGGTTGCGGCAGAAAAAGCCTGCTCGGTAGCTATAGAGTTCGGTATGCAGAGCGTAGATGTTTTCGTAAAGGGACCAGGCCCTGGAAGAGAGTCGGCTGTGAGAGCGCTCAATTCTGGTGGTCTGAGAATAAATAGTATCTCTGATATAACGCCGATTCCGCATAATGGATGCAGACCGCCGAAAAGACGAAGAGTGTGATTATAGAGATGGAATTAATGATAAAGAAATTTGGAGTCGCCGATGGCTAGGTATCTAGGACCTAAACTAAAACTTAGTCGAAGAGAGGGAACGGACCTTTTTCTCAAGAGCGGCGTGAGACCGATCGACTCAAAGTGCAAGATTGACAACGCGCCAGGCCAGCATGGCGCGAGAAGAGGGCGACTTTCGGACTACGCCATCCAATTGAGAGAAAAACAAAAGGTGAGAAGATTTTATGGAGTGCTTGAGAAGCAATTCAGAAATTATTATAAAAAGGCCGATAGACAGAAAGGGGCTACAGGGGAGAATCTGCTGGTCCTCCTCGAATCGCGCCTGGATAATGTTGTTTATAGAATGGGTTTCGGTTCCACTCGGGCCGAGTCCAGGCAGCTGGTGTCGCATAAGGGCGTGTTAGTAAATGGTAAACTAGTTAACATAGCGTCGTTTTCTGTAAAACCGGAAGATAAAGTTTCGCTATCTGAGTCGGCGCGGCAGCAACTAAGAGTGCAATCAGCGTTGCAGTTAGCGTCTCAGAGGGCAGAGGTAAGTTGGGTTGATGTCGATGCATCTTCGTTTGAAGGCGTTTTTAAAAGAGCTCCAGATAGGGAAGAGCTCCCCACAGAGATAAACGAGAATCTTATAGTAGAACTTTATTCGAAGTAGCTACTAATAATTAGTGATTTTTTAGGAGTAATTAGATGTCGAGTTTGGCAAGCGATTTTTTGACACCGAAAGAAATAGGCGTTTCTTCTGATAGCCCTTTTGAGGCGAGAGTTACTTTGGAACCTTTGGAAAGAGGGTTTGGTCACACTTTGGGCAATACTCTGAGGAGAATTCTCCTGTCCTCCATGCCGGGTTGCGCCATAACCGAGGTTCGTATAGATGGAGTTTTGCACGAATACAGCACTATCGATGGAGTTCAAGAAGATGTTATCGATATATTGCTCAACCTTAAGAACGTCAGCATCTCACTTGAAGATAAAGATGAAGCTTTGATTCGTCTCAATCGTTCTGGAGAGGGAGTTGTCTATGCTAAAGACTTTGAGTTGCCAGAAGGGGCAGTGATCGCAAATGCAGATCTGAAGCTATGTACGCTGAATTCAAAAGGATCGATATCTTTAGAGGCGACTGTAAAGAAAGGTAGGGGATATGCACCTGCAGATTATGTAGAGAATGAAGACGAGTTAGAGAGTACTGCAAAGATAGGGGTGCTCCGTCTCGACGCCTCCTATAGTCCTATAAGAACTGTCTCCTATAATGTAGAGAGCGCTCGTGTCGAACAAAGAACCGACTTAGACAAACTAATCCTTGATTTAGAGACAAATGGAACGATCGACGCGGAGGAGGCCATTCGCAGAGCAGCTACGATACTGCAGCATCAGCTAGCAGTTTTTGTTGATTTGGATAGCGAAAGCGAGTCGGAAGAAATTGAACCCGAAGCAGAGATTGATCCGGCTCTAATCAGGCCAGTTGATGATCTAGAGTTAACGGTAAGGTCTGCGAACTGTTTGAAGGCAGAGAATATCTACTACATTGGGGATCTTATACAAAGAACAGAAGTTGAATTGCTGAAAACTCCTAATTTAGGGCGAAAGTCCCTCACGGAAATTAAAGAAGTTCTCGCCACGAGGGGTCTATCATTGGGCATGCGAATAGATAACTGGCCGCCACAGAACATGAAGAGTTCCAGTTTTTAGGTCTAGCTCCTATTAGAGATAAAAAGGTTAAGTAATGCGTCATCGAAAGATTGGTAGAAAGTTGAATCGAACTAGTTCACACAGAAGCGCGATGTTCAAAAATATGGCCGCGTCGCTTATAGATCACGAGATCATTAAAACTACGCTGCCAAAAGCTAAAGAATTGAGGCGAATCGCAGAGCCGCTGATCACGCTTTCAAAGATAGACAACGTGGCTAATCGCAGGCTTGCTTTCAACAGAACTCGCAATGCTGCCACGGTAGGGAAGTTGTTTTCTGAATTGGGTCCAAGATACGCCGAGCGGCCTGGAGGCTATACCAGAATATTGAAGTGCGGTTTCAGATCAGGCGATAGCGCTCCCATGGCATATATAGAGTTGGTAGACAGGACCTTGACAGAAGGTTCCGAGGCGTTAAACGAGGAAGAAGATCTCGTGCAAGAAAATCCGCGTGATGAAAAACAAGAGGCGGCTGAAGAGGTCAGCAATGTTGATGACGCGGAGACTGTTTCTAACGGCGATAAGTGATGGTAGCGTTTTCACCTACTCCTAGAACACTAATGGGTCCGGGGCCTTCGGACGTACATCCTAGAATTTTGGCGTCGATGTCAAAGCCGACAATTGGGCATTTAGATCCCGAATTCAGCCGATTGATGGAGGATATCAAGAAACAGATGCGAAGCGTCTTTCTCACGGAAAATACATACACGCTGCCGTTATCTGCCCCTGGATCGGCGGCGATGGAAAGTGCTTTTGTGAATCTAGTTGAACCAGGAGATAAGGTTGTCGTTTGCGCAAACGGTGTTTTCGGTATGCGAATGGCTGAAAATGTCAGGCGCATTGGTGGAGAGCTCGTTCTGGTCGAAGATCCCTGGGGCGAACCAGTTGATCCTGAGAAGTTGAGAGAAGCTTTGAAAGAGCACCCAGATACTAAAGTCGTTTCGATGGTACATGCAGAAACCTCAACAGGTGTCAGATCGGATGTAAAGGAACTATGTAAAATAGCAAAATCGTTTGGCTGTTTGACCATTGTAGACTCCGTTACCGGTTTAGGTGGAGTAGAGCTGCAAGTCGATGCTTGGCATATAGATGTTGCTTATTCTGGTACTCAGAAGTGTCTGTCAGCGCCTCCAGGTATAAGCTTGATCACTTTTAGTGAGGCTGCGGCAGAAAAAGTGAAGAGTCGCAATCAACCTGTCCAAAGCTGGTTTTTAGATCTCTCACTATTGATGGCATATTGGGACGGAGATGGAGGAGGTCGAACTTACCATCACACAGCCCCCGTCAACGCGATGTATGGCTTGCATGAGGCGCTCGCTATGTTACTAGAAGAAGGGTTGGAATCTAGCTGGAATAGGCATGCGCGCGTGCATAAGGAGCTAGCAAATGGACTATTTGGTCTGGGGCTAGACTTTGTGGTTGCCGAAGAGCACAGACTGCCACAGTTAAATCTGATCAAGTGTCCCGATGAGACGGATGAAGCCTCAATCAGAAAAAGAGCTTTAGAAGACTTTAATTTAGAAATCGGTAGTGGACTGGGTGTGTTCGCTGGACGAGTTTGGCGAATAGGCTTGATGGGATATTCTGCGCGCAAAGAGAATGTCAGCCTCTGTATTTCTGCGTTGAAGGAGTGTTTAGCCGGCTGACACTTAGTAGAAACTAAAGAAGGTTTTTGAGGAACCGACCCGTGTGAGACTCTTTAGACTTCGCGATTTGCTCAGGTGTGCCCTCAGCTATTATCTCACCTCCTCCCGACCCTCCCTCTGGACCGAGGTCAACAATCCAATCTGCGGTTTTAATCACATCGAGGTTGTGTTCTATCACCACCAAAGTGTTACCTTGATCGGTTAGTCTATGTAAGACTTCTAAAAGTGTATTGATGTCTTGGAAATGCAGGCCGGTAGTCGGTTCGTCTAGAATATAGAGCGTGTTGCCAGTGCCTCTTTTTGAGAGTTCCTTGGATAGTTTTATGCGTTGAGCCTCTCCACCGGAGAGCGTAACGGCGGATTGGCCAAGTTTAATATAACCTAACCCGACATCTATGATCGTTTGGAGCTTAGCTGAGATCGCTGGTATTGGCTCGAAAAATAAGCCAGCCTCCTCAATGGTCATATCTAGCACCTCGGCAATATTTTTTCCCTTGTATCTGATATCAAGTGTTTCTTTGTTGTATCTTTTGCCGTTGCACTCATCGCAAGTAACATAAATGTTGGGCAGAAAGTGCATTTCAACTTTTATCTCGCCGTCCCCTTCGCACGACTCACATCGACCGCCTTTGACGTTAAAGCTAAATCGGCCGGGTTTATAGCCCCTTGTTCTAGCTTCCGAAACTTGTGCGAAAAGTTCTCTAATAGGCGTGAATAAGCCCGTATAGGTCGCGGGATTAGAGCGAGGTGTTCTCCCTATTGGGCTCTGATCGATCGCAATCACCTTGTCTAAATGTTCTAGCCCGTTTATGTCTGAGTGTTGTGCAGCGGTAAGGGTTGTCGCCTTGTTGAGAGAGGCCGCCGCGATTGGATAAAGAGTATTGTTTATAAGTGTCGACTTCCCAGAGCCGGAAACTCCAGTAATACAGTTAAAGAGTCCGCACGGTAATCGCAGCGTCACGTTCTTTAGGTTATTCCCAGAGGCCTCGAGGACTTCAATGAATTTATTCCCTTTTCTGTCTCTTCGTTTTTTGGGAGTAATAATTTTTTTGTCGCCATTCAAAAACTGCCCGGTTATTGATTTTGGGTTGGTTAGGATATCGTTTATGCGACCCTGAGCGACAATGGTTCCACCATGTACACCAGCTCCTGGACCAACGTCGATGATGTAATCGGCTCTTCTAATCGCCTCCTCATCATGTTCTACGATCAGAACCGTATTGCCTAGATTTCGAAGATTTTCCAGGGTTTTTAGTAGTCTTTCATTGTCTCGTTGATGCAGACCAATTGAGGGTTCATCGAGAATATACATCACGCCGACCAAACCGGCGCCTATTTGACTGGCTAATCTTATTCTCTGGGCCTCTCCGCCTGAGAGGGTGTCAGCGCTGCGTTCCAATGTTAAATAATTTAGCCCTACATCGATAAGGAAGCTGAGCCTTTCCTTGATTTCTTTGAGGATCTTATCGGCAATTGCAGCTTTTTGGCCCTTGAAGTCAAGTTTTTGAATAATAGAGAGTGTTTCAGAGGTAGAGCAGTTTGTAAGGTCAGAAATATTTAAATCGTCGATAAAAATGTGGCGAGACTCACGTTTTAGCCTTGAACCTTGGCATGCAGAGCAAACATCGGTTTTTAAAAATTTTTGCAGGCTTTCTCTGACTAGGTTTGATTCGGTCTCAACCAAGCGCCTCTGCATGTTTGGGATAACGCCCTCGAATTTATGTCTTCGCGAGATTTTTTCACCTCTATCATTCCTATAGCTGAAGTCAATTTTTTCCTCGGAGCTGCCAAATAGAATTATGCGCTGACATGTTTTGCTCAACTTGCGAAAAGGTTCTTCTACCGAAAACTCGTAGTGTTTTGCTAGTCGTTTTATGAGATGAAAATAATAAATGTTCCTTCGGTCCCAACCGCGCACCGCACCTTCGGCCAATGAAAGAGCATCGTCCACCACAACAAGCTTTTCGTCGAAATTCTGTGAGACTCCTAGTCCATCGCAGGCAGAACAGGCTCCGGCTGGGTTGTTAAAAGAAAACATTCTTGGTTCTAGTTCGGACAAGCTGTAACCGCATTCAGTACAGGCAAATCTGGTAGAGAAAATGGTGGGTTCGCTATCCGAGGCGTCTACGTTCAAAATCAAAATGATGCCGCCAGATAGCTCTGCCGCTGTCTCAAGGGTTTCCGCTAATCTCTGGCGGTTCTCCTCAGAAATTCGGAGTCTGTCTACCACGGCTTCGATACTATGCTTCTTTTTTTTATCTAACGCGGGCGGATTATCAAGGTCAGTTACGATCCCATTTATTCTCACTCTTACAAACCCATTGCCTCGTAGTTCATTAAAGAGATGAAGATGCTCACCTTTCCGTTCATCTACCATGGGCGCAAGAACCATAACGCGTTGATCCAAGAAATTAACGGATATTTGATCGACCATGCTGGATATAGTCTGAGAGGCTAGGCGTAAGCCATGATCTGGGCATCTTGGCTCACCCACCCGAGCGAAAAGTAATCTCAAATAATCGTAAATTTCAGTAATAGTTCCAACCGTAGATCGGGGGTTGTGAGAAGTTGACTTTTGTTCGATAGAGATGGCGGGCGAGAGTCCTTCTATCAGATCCACGTCCGGTTTTTCCATCATCGATAGAAATTGCCTCGCGTATGCCGAGAGTGACTCGACGTATCTTCTTTGGCCCTCAGCGTACAAAGTGTCAAACGCGAGAGATGACTTCCCCGAGCCAGATAAACCAGTGATGACCGTTAGACTGTCTCTAGGTATTTCAACCTCGATGTTTTTTAAGTTGTGGGTTCTCGCCCCCTTCACACTTATCGTTTTCAAGAAGTTAACCGATTGAGATGAACTGGATGCCATATAAAAGGTAGTGTATCAGGTTGATTTCTTAATGACTTAGACACATATTCATTGTTGAAAGAGTAGAGGGTTTCATGGCTTTGATGGAACAGGGAGGAGAGTAATTTGGCGAGGGGCGTTAACAAGGTTATCTTGCTGGGCAATGTTGGACGGGACCCTGAAACAAGATACGCGCAAAACGGAACTGCTGTGACTCGTTTCAGTATAGCTACTTCTGAAATCTGGAAAGACAGATCTTCAGGAGAGCAGCAAGAAAGAACCGAGTGGCACAACATTGTCTGTTTTGCCAGATTAGCTGAGGTCGCGGGCGAATATCTGAAGAAGGGCTCGAAAGTATACATTGAAGGCCAACTTAGAACGTCGAGCTGGGAACAAGATGGGCAAAAGAAATACCGAACCGAAGTAAATGCTAGAGAGCTACAGATGCTTGATTCCAAGGGGTACTCTGAAACACAGACGCCTCCCCTAGATGGACCCTCACTTTCATTAGAGGCTGGTGATGCTGCAGAAAAATCACTTGAAGATCCTAGCGGGCTTCATAAGGACGATATCCCTTTCTAAGCTGAAAAAGATAAATAAAACAGGAAGATGCCTAGACATAATCGATAGATAACGAAGGGAAAAAACCCCCACTCAGAGATGTATTTTAAAAAATAATGTATGGACGCATAAGCGACGGAGAATGAGATTAGTGCCGCGCCCATGAAACTAATCGAAATAGATGAAAGATCGGCAATAGGTATCTGACTGGTTAATAAAATCATTGCGCCACATATTGTCGGTATTCCTAGCATCAAGGAAAATCTAGATGCGCTCTCTCGATCTAGTCCCAAAAAGAGGCCGGCACTTATAGTGACTCCAGAACGAGAAGCGCCCGGGATTATCGCGGCAATTTGCGCAACGCCAATTAAAAAGGCTCGAGATAAATTCATCCGTGTTGTGGTTTTCCCAGCTGTGCCTTTGTTGTCCGCCAGCCAAAGGATCAAACCAAAAAGAATGGTAGATGTGGCGATGATTGGAAGGGAGCGTAGCTGATTTTCTGCAAGGTCTTTTAAGATAAAACCGGCTAACAATATTGGAATTGTGGCGACAATCAGGTGAATGAGGTCGATTGAGCCCTCTTCCTTAACTGGTTCATTCCCTAACTCCAACTTGAATGCCAAAATATTTCTTACTAGCGCAACTAGTTGGCGGATCAAGTCGCGAACCTCGCTTCGAAAGTAGACTATCACGGCGAAGAGTGAACCAAAATGTACCGCGACATCGAAAGTAAGACCTTGATCGCTCCAGATGCCGATTTGAGAGGGGATGATTAGATGAGCAGAGCTCGAGATAGGTAAAAACTCAGTTAAGCCCTGCAAGAAACTCAGGATTATGATCTGCAGCCAATCTATTTGATCGCCCATGCTCTATTGACCTTTTTTGGCTCCGTATGGGTTTAAAATCCTAAAGGTTGGTGTAGATTAGGGAAATTATTTGGATAGGCAACCCGCCTTTGAGAGATATTCACGAATTACCGCTTTTCCCTTTGGGAACGGTCCTTTTCCCTGGAGGGGTGCTACCACTTAGAATTTTCGAACCGCGCTACTTGGATATGATCGCGAATTGCATGAGAGACTCCTCGCCTTTTGGCGTTGTTCTATTGAGGCGAGGCGGTGAGGTGATGAATGATTCGCATGGTTCAAAGGTGGAATTTCATAATGTTGGAACGGAAGCAAGGGTTTTCGATTTCTCTCAGACGGAGAAGGGAATCTTGACGGTGATTGCTTCCGGTGAGCGCAGATTTGTTGTGGATAGGGCCGAATCTGCGTCCGATGGATTGATGATTGGCCATGTTTCCTTTCTCGCTGATGAATGTGATTCGGAGATTACGGAAGAGCATGGGGAGTTGTTGAAGGTCTTAATCGAGCTCATGAAACATCCTTTGGTCCAAGAGTTGAAATTAGATGTGGACCTAACAAAAGCCAAATCAGTTAGCTATCGGCTATCTGATCTTCTGCCCGTAGCTCCCGAAGAAAAACAGAAGTTGTTGGAGATAGATTCTGCTGAGGAACGTCTATCGCGGTTGCGTGAAATAATTGATAAGTTTCATAACTAAATTTCTATGCGAGTCGTCTTATGAATAGCGGTTTAAGTGACTATTTTATAGGATTGGCTAAAGAGTCCCGAGCCGCGTCTCGGCAAATCTCACGGTCAACCTCCGCACAAAAATCAGAAGCTTTGCGTCTCGTAGCTGAAGAAATTGATGTTGGGAGATCAAGCATTCTGATTGCCAATGAGAAAGATATGGAAGCGGCTAAAGATGCAAACTTAGAAGGGCCTCTACTGGATAGATTGTCGTTGGACCTTAAAACAATCGATAAGATGATAGAGGGCGTTATCCAGATAGACAATCTCACAGATCCCGTGGGAGAAATAACTGATTTGTCCTATCTGCCGTCGGGAATTCAAGTCGGGAAAATGCGCGTAGCTCTCGGGGTAATTGCGATTATTTATGAATCCAGACCTAATGTAACTGTTGATGCTGCGGCCTTGTGTCTGAAATCTGGAAACGCTTGTATCTTGAGAGGAGGCTCCGAAGCTTTGAATTCTAATTTAGCCTTGAGCAGTTGTATTCAACGCGGACTGGTGCGTTCCGCGTTGCCCCAGACGGCGGTTCAAGTAGTGGAGAAGAAAGATCGAGAGGGCGTCTCTGAGATGCTGAGGTTATCCGACTTTATTGATGTCGTAATCCCACGTGGGGGTAAGGGTCTGATAGAGCGGGTGAGTAGGGACTCCAGTATACCCGTGATAAAACACCTAGATGGGGTATGCCATGTTTATGTTGACGACTTAGCGGATTTAGAAACTGCCAGTGCGATCGCGTTTAACTCGAAAGCTGAAAAATTTGGTGTCTGCAATGCGATGGAAACACTGCTAGTGCATGAAGATATATCTGGTGAGTTGTTGGGGAAGCTATGTCCGTTATTCCAAGAAGCCGGAATTGAGATGGTCGGTTGTGATAAGGCGGTAAAGATTTTTGGGATGGATTTGGCTAGGGATGCCGACTGGTCCGAAGAATATTTGGGTCCAAAATTGTCTATCGGCGTTATGGAATCGCTAGATGCTGCGATAGCACATATAAATCATTACGGTTCTCACCATACAGATGCGATAGTAACAAATCATCTCCCCTCTGCGCAGAAGTTCTTAGCCGAAGTAGATTCCGCAAGTGTTATGTTAAACGCCTCCACACAATTTGCTGACGGTTTCGAGTACGGTTTGGGGGCTGAGATTGGTATCTCGACAGATAAATTGCATGCGAGAGGGCCGGTCGGATTAGAGGGGCTAACATCCCAAAAATATGTTGTATATGGGAATGGTGAGATCCGTGAACGATAAGATTTTTTTGAGATCTTAAATGTTTTCCGACGGTCTCTATGGTGGAACTTTCGACCCAATTCATTTAGGACACTGTTTTGCAGCGGAACGAGTAAGGCAAGCGTTTCATATGAAAGCCGTTAGAATGGTCCTGTCTGCGAATCCTCCGCACAAAGAAGCAAAGTCAGAAAGCATTCGTCATCGCTGGGAAATGCTAGAGTTGGCTTGTGAAGGCTATCCTAATCTTGTCCCAGATGACTCCGAGATAAGGTGGGGAAGCTCATACACGATCGATACGCTAAAAAGTTTTGGTGACGCTCACGGTGCATCGAATTTTTTTTGGATACTGGGGCAGGACTCCTTTGTGACGCTCCCGGAGTGGCGGGATTGGCAGCAGATTTTGCACTACTGCAGCTTAATTGTTATTGACCGTTCTGTAGACTCGGGGCTGGTAGCGAAACATAAGGAGCGTTTATTAAAAGAGAGTCGGGTTACCAAAAATGCTCGGGATAATGTAGGAACGGTCTGTATTCTTGATTTAGAGATGCCAGAAATATCCTCCTCGGATATCCGAAAAAGGCTGCGGGAGGGGGATTCCACTGAAGGCCTTTTGGACTCTAAGGTCGCCGGTTATATTGCTGATCATGAACTATACTGTCTATAGGACTTGTTGATTTGGAAGTTAATAAACTGTTAAGCGAAGTTCTTGTGATGCTGGAAAATGCAAAAGGTGTAGATCCCAGGGTTTTGAAGATCAGCGAGAAATCTGCCTTAGCCGATTACTTCGTCGTTGTGTCTGGTAATTCGAAGACCCATGTTCGGGCAATTTTTAGAAATATCGTAGAAAAAACAAAGATGCTCCGACTCAAAACTATTGGAGTAGAGGGTCATGAGGACAATCAATGGGTGCTAGTTGATTTTGGCGATATCGTCGTGCACATCATGGACAAGGAGTCTCGAGATAAATATCAGCTAGAGGATTTTTGGAAAGGCTTTGCGACTTATCCACCCTAGGGAGTATTTGTAAATTTTCCATGTCTCTGAAACTAACTCTAAACTTTTTCGGTGGTAGGTCCCCTAGTTGGATTGAGGAAGGCTGCGATGTTTATTTAAAGCGACTAGTGGGTTCAATGGAAATCAGCGTAAAAGAGCAAGGGTCCGGGAAAATTGCAGGTTCGGGAACTATTTCCAAGGCTTCGAAGGCAGTGAAAGATTTTTTGAAAGGCACAAATAATTCTGATTGGGTTGTCGTCTTTGATGAGCGCGGACAATCAGTTTCGAGTGAAGAGTTAGTTCTAAAGCTGGAGGCATGGCGCTCTTTGGGGAAGAAAATTAAGCTCGTTGTTGGTGATGCTGATGGTTTGCACGAGTTGGTTGTGCGAAGAGCAAATGAGGTGATTTCATTGTCAAGACTGACGTTTCCTCACCATTTGGCAAGACTACTGGTGCTGGAGGCTATTTATCGGGCTGAGAGTATTCGGACTGGCCACCCGTATCACAGATCTTAGGGTGATGAATTGCGAAGCTCTGTCACTATAAAGAATATCGAAGTCGAAAAGGCTTTGGTCTCAAGTAGGGCATCGATTCTTTTCGCGGTGGCATGCCTTTTTGTTCTCGCACTATTTGGCAGATTTTTCCAATTGCAGGTGATAGAACATGAAGTTTTCAGTCTAAGGTCCGATGAGAATCGAATCCGAGTTGCGCCCCTCACACCCCCTAGAGGACTAATATTTGATCGTAACGGAAGGCTTCTTGCTGAGAATGTAACAGCGTCATCTTTAGGGGTTATCCCAGAGAAGGTTGGTTCATTAGAAGCGACAGTCCAGGACTTGAAAGGGCTTCTTAACTTGAAGGAAAGTGATCTTGAGTCCTTTGCGAAAAATTTACAAAGACCGCGGACGCCAGGTGAATCTGTCGAAATAATAGACTCTTTGTCAGATCGTCAATTAGCCATTCTCGCAGTGAATCGGCACATAAAAAAGGGCTTGGAAGTTTCCTCTCGGTTGGTTCGCAACTACCCGCTCGCAGAGCTTACGGCTCACGCGGTCGGATCGGTTAGGAGAATTACGCAGAACGACCTTCGCACTTTAGAAAAAAATCGTTACCGTGGTACTCGATTCGTTGGTCGCAGGGGAGTAGAGGCGTTCTATGAAGATCGGCTAATGGGACAAGTTGGTTTCCAGACTATCGAAACAGACGCTCACGGACGGATAAAAAAAGTTATCGATAAACAACAGGCGGTCGTGGGCAAAGATTTGCATATGTACCTGGACGCCGAACTTCAGGTTGCTGCTTACAATGCCTTGGGAAATTTTCGTGGTGCAGTGGTCGCGATAGAGCCAGAAACAGGCGGGATCCTGGCCATGGTGAGCAAGCCGGGTTATGACCCTAACACCTTTGTTACTGGTTTTAGCGAGACGGAATTTGAGGAGATAAAAAATTCCGTCTCGAAACCTTTTTTTAATCGTGCTGCGGAAGGACAGTATGCTCCTGGTTCAACCTTCAAGCCGATCGTTGGTCTGGGAGGCATATCTTTCGGCCTGATGGATTGGGATACGATCATTGACGATAGGGGAACTTTTAGCCTGCCAGGTAGAGATAGAGTTTATCGAGACTGGGCGTGGACGCCAAAGAATCCAGGTGGGCAAGGCAAAGTGGACCTCCGCAGGGCGATCTATCGCTCATCAAACATATATTTTTACGACGTGGCCAGCCGGATGGATATTGGAAGGCTTGCGAAATTCACCGAGCAATTCGGCTACGGTAAAAAACTGATCTCGGATTTCCCTTCCGTAGTGACAGGATTAGTTCCCAATGAAGAATGGAAGCTTAATTCCCGAGCAGAAAAGTGGTACCAGGGAGACAGCGTCAACCTCGGAATAGGACAGGGAGACTTATTAGTAACACCTGTTCAGGTGGCTTACCTGGCCGCAACTATCGCCAATCGGGGAGAGCTAGTTGATCTGAGAATGGTCAAAAGTACTCCGAAATCTGCCTCGGTTGACGCCAGGGAATATTCAGATATCAGGTCGAGACAAGTGACGGGACTTACCCCATTAGATTGGGAACGAATGGCAGAAGCGATGGAAGACGTAGTGCATCTAGGCGGTCAAGGGTATGGAAATAATGGGACCGCCTGGGCATATATCGGACAGAATATTCCTTATCGCATGGCGGGGAAATCTGGAACAGCCCAAGTGGTTGAGATATCTCAAGGTGAAGAATATGATGAGGACGTGTTGTCTGAGTTCGAACGTAAACACGCCTGGTTCATGGCATTTGCTCCGACTCATGATCCTAAAATAGCGTTGGCTGTGTTAGTCGAGAATGGTGGTGGAGGTAGTTCGGTAGCAGGTCCCATAGCTCGTAAAATAATAGACTCTTATCTGGTAAAGGATCTTTATGCAGATAAAAGTGAATACTCGGCTAGATTTCAGAGCGGCCCCGCGGATCTACTTTGAGTAAGGATTTCGAACGAAGTCTACCGGGTGGCCGGAGCCATGGTGCGACCAATAGGCTGAATAGAATTCATTTGGATCCGACGTTACTAATATTAGTTCTAGCCCTGTGTAGTTGCGGATTAGTGGTGATGAGTAGCGTCTCCGGAGCCGACATGACTCTGTTTTACGATCAGTTAGGGAGAATGACGATAGGCCTTGGCATTCTTGTTCTCGCGGCCCAAGCGCCCCCAAGCATTTATCTTAGATGGGCGGTTGGTTTCTACTTACTAGGGATATTTTTATTAATTCTGGTGATTTTTTTTGGGGTGAAAGTAAAAGGCTCTCAGAGATGGCTGGATTTCTACGGGCTTTTTCGATTTCAGCCATCTGAATTGGTAAAGATCACGGTTCCAATGGGTCTGGCTTGGTATCTGCAGAACAAACAGATTCCACTTCGCAGCAAGCATGTGTGGATCTCTCTTATCCTTGTTATTTTGCCCGTTTCGCTAATTTATGCACAGCCGGACCTTGGTACGAGCATTCTTGTCGCGGGAGCTGGGCTTTCGGTTCTTTTTCTAGCGGGCATATCCTGGAGATGGATCTTATCTGCTTCGGCATTTGTCGCGATAACGTTGCCACTATTTTGGGCTTTCGCAATGACCGGTAATCAAAAACAAAGAGTCGTTACGCTCTTGTCTGGACCAGAGGCCGATCCCCTGGGAACTGGCTGGAATATCATGCAATCCACCACAGCAATTGGCTCGGGCGGCTTGCTAGGTAAAGGACTAGGAAAAGGTACTCAAAGTCATCTTGATTTTTTACCAGAGGCCCAAACGGATTTTATAATAGCGGTGATTGCTGAAGAGTTTGGGCTTATCGGCGTTAGTGTCTTGCTGGCTCTCTATATTGCTGTGCTTGCACGTGCTTTATATTTAGCTGTGACCTCAGAGAGTACGTTTGTACGATTGTTTGGCGGGGCCTTATCAATGACTTTCTTTTTTTATTTCGGTGTGAATATAGCTATGGTGAGTGGCTTACTTCCGGTCGTCGGTGTGCCCTTGCCTCTGATTAGTTATGGAGGAAGTTCTGTCGTGACGCTACTACTTTGCTTCGGGATGATAATGTCTATGAGATTTCATAAGGCCTGGTGAGGAGCTGACTCGTGACATGCTTTAGAAAAACAACGGTATACCTCTCCGCGGCACTCTTTTTAAATGGGTGTCTATTTTCTGTGCAAGTATCGGCTGGCGATTATTCGGAAAACGTTGCCGCACAGAAATTTTTTAAAGAAATGAAAAAGCGGCATGATTATGATGAATCTGAGTTGCGAAAACTTTTTTCCCAAGTTTATCGTGATCAGGGAATTCTAGACCTCATATCAAAGCCAGCTGAAAAACGCTTAGCATGGCGAGAATACCGAGAAATCTTCCTCGACAATTCTAGAATTAACAACGGGATAAAATTCTGGGAAGAAAATGAAAAAGATATTAGTGACGCTGAAGACCGATCTGGCGTTCCCGGAGAAATTATTACAGCAATAATTGGCGTTGAGACTCGCTATGGTAAGGTCACAGGAAATCACCACGTTATTTCCGCTTTATCAACTCTAGCCTTCGATTATCCTCCGAGGAGCCGTTTTTTTAGGAAAGAACTTGAAGCGTTTCTTCTGTTGACGCGAGAAGAAGGTAAGTCTCCGTTAGAGTTAAAGGGGTCCTATGCCGGTGCCATGGGTTACGGCCAGTTTATGCCGTCAAGCTATAGAGCTTACGCTGTTGATTCAGATGGAGACGGAAAAAGAGATATTTGGAATAGTCGCGCGGATGCAATAGGAAGTGTTGCTAATTACTTATCAGCTCACAATTGGGAGAAAGGTGCCGGAGTTGCGATAAGACTTGAGCTGGATCCCGAATTCAGGGAATTACCTGAAAACTCATTTTCTGATATGAGACCAAATATGACCGGATCGCAATTGTTGGAAATGGGGTTCAAGGTCCCATCTACGCATTTGGAGAAGACAGTGGCTCTTATTCGACTGAGATCTGATGCTGAGTCAGAATATTGGTTGGGTGAGTGGAATTTTTATGTGATCACTCGGTACAACAGGAGCCCTATGTATGCGATGGCAGTTTTGCAGTTGGCTCAGGCACTGAGAATAGGGAAATCTTAATTTGAAACGCCTTCTTCATCTGGCCTTTCCGTTAGCGATGGCACTTGTCTTCGGGTGTCAAATATCGACAGGGGACTACACTTCAGCATCTGGTGGGGGACAGCCGGATTACGCACCGAAAGTTGACGCGAAAAAATTGAAAGAGCTTGAGAATCTTTCTGATCCAGTTGTGACTCATTTAGAAAGGAGCAGATGGGGCAACCCGGACACCTATACTGAATTAGGGAAGCAGTACCGTTTGCTAAAGACCAATGACGGATACACAGAAACTGGTATGGCATCTTGGTACGGCGCCAAATTTCATGGGAGACGGACTTCTTCTAGTCAAATATTTGATATGTATCAGTTGACCGCCGCGCACAAAACTTTACCGATCCCCGTCTTTGCTAGGGTTACTAATTTGCGTAATAAGAAAGAAACGATTGTACTGATAAATGATCGAGGTCCGTTTCATGCAGACCGATTGATTGATTTGTCCTTTGCAGCGGCGGTCAAACTTGGTTTTCACGAAGAGGGAACTGCAGATGTGTTGATAGAAACTATAAGCCATGAAAGAGACTCTTCCCTCTTCATCTGGATAGGAGGCTTTGAGCATGAAAAACAGGCGCTTCAGGCATTGGAAGTTGTTAAGGCGCGAAGCCCCGTCCCTTTCAAAATCGTTGAGAATTCTTCAGCTGGATTCGACATCCGGTTTGGACCGTTGTTTGAGGGGCCAGAGGCTGACCGCCTAGAGTCCTTGCTTTTCGCAACTGACTACACCCCGTTGAGGAAGTTCGTTGATTAATAATTGGTTTATTCCAGATCGGTCTGAGATTCCCACTGTAAAAAAATATTTGCTCGTTACGTTGTCAGTAATTTTCACTTCAGTTGGGATGGTGAGCGCAAGGTCAATTTTGCCACCAGCACCGGATATTGACGCTAACTCTTTCGTGCTAATCGATGCAAATTCCGAAGTGATTTTAGCGCAACACAATGTTGAAGCTCGCGTTGCTCCAGCAAGTTTAACCAAAATTATGACCGCCCTCATAGTTGAAGAAGAAGTCAAGGCCGGCAGGACTAGTTACGACGAGGAGGTGGAGGTAAGTGTTAAAGCCTGGAGAACCGGTGGTTCAAAAATGTTCATCAGAGAGGGAACAAAAGTTTCCGTAAGAGATTTGCTTAGAGGTGTAATAGTGCAATCTGGCAATGACGCCAGTATAGCGCTGGCTGAGCATGTTGCTGGGGGCGAGGCTGAATTTGCATACATGATGAATGAAAAGGCTCGTCGCCTGGGCCTTCAGAATACTAACTTTGTGAATGCAACTGGACTCCCGAGCGACAATCATTTTAGCACTGCGATAGACCTAGCTAGGCTGACTATGGAATTAGTAAAAAGCCACCCTAATCATTATGAAATGTATGCAGAAAGAAGCTTCGAATATAATGGAATTAACCAAACGAACCGAAACAAGCTTCTCTGGCGCGATTTGAGTGTTGATGGGGTGAAAACTGGCTACACCAAAAAGGCGGGTTATTGTCTTATCGCTTCGGCAAAAAGAGATGGCATGCGACTCGTGAGTGTTGTTCTAGGTACGTCTAGTGACCAAGATCGGATGAAGCAGAGTCAAAAGCTCTTAAGCTTCGGTTTTAGAAATTATGACACGCAACTTTTATACGGAGCGAATTCAGAAATAACAAGACTCGAGGTTTTTTATGGCAAATCGGATAACGTGGCTATTGTTGCGCCGACTGATGTTTATGTCACAGCCCCCAGAGGTGATTTAGAATCAGCTATCACTGAATTATCCGTGCCAAAGTACTTGGAGGCACCAATCAATAAGAACGAGGTTATTGGCACCCTCTCAGTCATGGTGGCTGGGGAAGATGAGATAATTTATGAAACTGAGGTGCTGACTGGTGACGAGATTAGTGAAGCTAATTTATTTGGAAAGCTTTCTGATTTTTTCTACCTTTTTTATAGTGAATTATTTGGGGAATAGGATATGACGATCCTTGAATTCCCATGCTGCTATCCATTGAGAATCATAGGGTTTATGGACAAAGATTTGCCCTCTCGAGTCAGTTCGATTATCGAGCAGCACGCACCCTCGTTTACCAGTTCCAGCATGGAAATTCGAGAGAGCCGTAATTCTCGATTTATGTCAGTGCGGGTTTCTCTTCAAGCGCAGAGCGCTTCTCAGGTGGAAAGTATCTGTGAAGATTTGTTGGCGGATCGGTTAGTGAAGCTAGTGATCTGAAATGAATGAATCTGCGGCAGTGAATATACGCTCCCTAGGGCTCACTGAGTATTCTGAAACTTTTGAAGAAATGAAGACTTTTACCAAGTCACGTACTCCCGACACGATAGATGAAATATGGGTTACTGAACATCAGCCGGTTTTTACACAGGGTATCGCAGGAAAGGAGGAGCACATCTTGGTACCCGGAGAGATACCGATAGTTCTTAGTGATAGAGGGGGGCAAGTTACCTATCATGGACCCGGTCAGGTTATGGCCTATCTTCTGTTTGATTTGCGGCGGAAAAAAGTTTTAGTCAGAGAACTCGTGTTTAAAATTGAGCAGGCAATAATATGTGCTTTACGAGAACTGGCTATAGATGGAGAGAGGTTGGCCGGGGCACCCGGAATTTACGTCGATTCGAAAAAAATAGCTTCATTAGGTTTGAGAGTAAGTCGAGGTTGTTCGTATCACGGACTTAGCCTAAACGTAGATATGGACCTGGAACCGTTTGAGAGGATAAATCCTTGCGGGTTAAAGAATATTGGCGTTACGCAGGTGTCAGATTTGGTTTCTTCCCGGGTTGACCAGATCGAAGAGCTTTTGCTCAAAGCGATTGGAGACGAATTCGGATTCAGCTCCCCTGACAGGTTGGGCAGCTCGCGCGTTTAGCTATTTTAAGCTTTTGCCATTCCATTTTTTTTGCGTCGAAGTAAGAAACGTATCCCACTAGTGCAGCTCCTATTCCGCAAAGATATTTGATCCCCTCCATTGCCTGACAAGAACCGATGATACCTAAAAGCGGAGATACGACCCCTGTTTCGGAACAGGTTTCATTCAAAGATCCGCGCGATGATTCAGGGTAGAGGCATTCGTAACACGGGGTATCTATTTGGAGTGGATCAAAGACGCTGACCTGTCCCTCCCATCGAATAGCCGCGCCAGAAATGAAGGCGACCTTATTCGACCAGCAGGCTCTATTTATGTTGATGCGAGATTCGAAGTTATCGGTTCCATCAAATACTAAATCAACATTTCTGGTCAACTCTTTAAGACTAGGAAGGTCCTGTTCTTGCTCAATCGCGATCAATTCGATCTTGCTGTTCAATTTTTCTAACGTTGCTTTCGCGGATTGTGCTTTATTCTTCAGAAGGCTGGATTCATTGTGGACAATCTGGCGTTGCAAGTTTGAGAGTTCCACTTGATCGTAATCAGCCAGGATTATAGTCCCTACGCCGGCTGCAGCTAAATACATGGCAATTGGAGAACCTAAGCCACCGAGACCAATTACTAATATTCTAGAGTTCGCCAGTTTCTCTTGGCCATATATATCAATTTCTGGGATGACGATATGGCGGCTATAACGAAGTAGTTCCTTATCCTCCATTGAATTTCCCAAGTTTGACTCTCTCGATGCCACTATAGTCTTTCGTAGACAAGATATTTTCGAAACTGTTGGTCATGAAAATCCTACCAACCGCCTCACTTTGGTTGAACCCGTGTTCGATTAACAAATGGCCGTTCGGATTGAGAAAATCATGAGAACCACTGACGATCTGTCTTATGGCATCTAAACCATCTCTCCCTGATGTTAAAGCTTCGATAGGCTCCTTCTTCAACGCGTCAAGGTGGGGGTCATTTTCTGAAACGTAGGGAGGGTTGCTCACTAAGAGATCCCACTTTCTGCAGGGTAGACTCTGGTACCAATTACTATGGAAAAAAGTCAGATTTAGATTCAGTAACCTGGCATTTTTTTTCGCGATTTCCAAGGCTGATACCGAGAGATCACTTGCACTGACTTTAATGTCAGGCCTTTCTGAAGCAATAGCGAGGGCGATCGCCCCGGAACCAGTACCCAAATCAAGTAGCGTCGCGTTCTTTGGAGCAAGTGTTAATACCATTTCCACGAGAATCTCCGTCTCTGGTCTAGGCACGAGCACTGATTCTGATACCTCAAGTTCAATGCCAAAAAACTCTTTCTTACCCGAGATATACGCAAATGGCGTTCCGGCCTCCAGTGCTCTCAGGTCATCGTTAAGCCTCGTTATTTGATTCTCGCTCAGCTTTAGTTGGGGATGGGCGACGATTTCGGCTCTAGATCGTCCGGTTACTCGAGAAAGTATAAGGTCGAGCTCGAAGCTGCCTGTTTTAAGGTTTGCGTGTTTCCATCTTTCTATTGTTATTCCTTCTTCTCTCAAGGCCCAGCCTCATCGGAGATTCTTTTTAGCTCGTTGGTTTGATGCTCGCGTAAAAGTGGCCCTATAACCGTGTCTAAGTCTCCTTCGAGGACTTCGTCGAGTTTATATGTGGTTAAACCGATTCGGTGATCAGTTAATCGACCTTGAGGAAAATTATAGGTTCTTATTCTCTCAGACCTATCCCCTGATCCGACCAAACGTTTCCTATTTTCAGCCTGTTCAGCCTCCCTTTTTGTTTTTTCCTGGTCCAGTAATTTGGCGGCTAATAAAGATAAGGCTCTTGCCCTATTTTTGTGTTGAGACCTCTCGTCCTGACATTCGACAACGATACCGCTGGGAATGTGTGTTAAGCGAATTGCCGAGTCAGTCTTATTAACGTGCTGTCCGCCCGCGCCGGAGGCTCTAAAAGTATCTTCCCTAAGATCTTTTTTCTCTATCTCTATTTCCGATACCTCATCAGTTTCCGGGAGAATTGCGACAGTGCACGCCGAGGTATGTATCCGTCCTTGCGACTCCGTCTCCGGGACCCTTTGAACGCGATGTGCTCCGGACTCGAATTTTAGCTGGCTGTAGACGTTCTTTCCCTCAATTCTAGCAATTATTTCTTTATATCCCCCGTGCTCGCCTCCACGCTCGTTCAAAATCTCGACCCGCCAGTTTTGTTTCTCTGCGTACTTGAAATACATGCGGAAAAGGTCACCTGAAAAAATAGCAGCCTCATCCCCCCCGGTGCCGGCTCTGATTTCTAAAAAGATATTAAACTTATCATTGGGATCCTTTGGCAATAATAGGACATTGAGCTCATCGAATTTTTTATGAAGTTGCTTTTTTATATCTTCTATCTCTATTTCGACAAGATCTCGTAACTCGCTATCTGCTTCACTTAGCATTATTTCGTTTTCAGATAGATCATTTTTCAACTTCGAAAAATCATTAAAGGATAAGACCAGAGGCTCAAGCTCAGAAAATTCTCTGGAAAGGGAAGTGTATTTTTGCCTGTCAGATACGATTTCTGGTTGGCTCAAGAGAGAGGAGACCTCCTCGTATCTCTCTCCTAACGAATTTAATTTCTTCTGCAGTGATTCGGATAGTTCCACTGCTATTCCTCGGTAGTTTTTTTCGAGACCTCATTCTGGTTGGCTCTACCCTGATCTGGGATCTCATAAATCTCTTTAAGATTTGAAATGATCTCTCTGTGGCCCGCTCGCGAGGCTTGCCTAATAGCGCTTGTAGGCGAGTGAATAAGTTTGTTAGTCAAACTTTTACTCATTTCTCCTAATATTTCAGTCGGATCTTTGCCGTTATTTATTTGTTTCATCGCTCTATTTAGCTCCTGGAGCCTGATCTGTTCTGCTTTGTCGCGAAAGGCACTAATAAAGGAAATATCACCATTCAATCGCATCTCGGCCTCATATTCTTTGACGGCCTCTTCTATGATTGATTCAGCAAAGACTTTTTCCTCCTCTCGCAACTGAACATTTTGCGCCGTAATCTCTTGGAGGTCGTCGATAGAATATAAATAGATGTCTGGGAGCTCTGATATTTCTGGTTCTATATCACGAGGGACAGCGAGATCTACCATAAAAATTGGTTTTCTACGGCGCTTCTTGATGGCCGCTTCGGCGGTGCCTTTGCCTATGATATGGAAGCTGCTTGCGGTTGAAGAGATGACAATGTCAAATTCGTGAAGACACGAATTGACGCTAGAAAGTGAGGTGGTTTTCGCCGTATACCTGCTAGCAAGAGCTTCAGCGTTTGATATGGTCCTATTTGCTATTGTTAGAGAACCAATCTTTCTTCGATTAAGATAGCTAGCGACTATCTCAACAGTTTCTCCCGCGCCGATCAAAAGAGCCTTTTTCTTTGATAAGTCTGAAAAAATTTTAGTTGCCAGGGATGAGGCTGCATAGGCAATGGATACTGCATTCTCTCCAATTTTACTTCGAGTTCTAACCTCTTTAGCTGCCGAAATTGCCGCTCTTATTGCGAGGTCTAAGTTCTCTCCTATCAAATTGCCTTGGTTTGCCGTCTCGATAGACTGTTTAACTTGGCCCATTATCTGTGGTTCACCTACGGCCATAGAGTCCAGACCGCAAGCTACCTTTGCTAGATGACTTACCGCATCGCTATCCCAATACTCGTAGGAGCAATTGATCAATTCCTCATTACTGACTGGCTTTTCGTTGATCAGCCAATATTTGATGTCTACCGAATTTGCAGATTCGATGGAGCAGTAGATTTCTGTCCTGTTGCATGTTGAAACGATAAAACACTCTTTAACAGAAGAATTGTTAGACAGAAGGTTTTGAATACTGTGAGGCTGCTCAATTTCACTGAACGCTATTTTTTCCCTAAGTGGGAGTGGAGCGGTTCTGTGATTGATCCCATAGACCAGTAGGCTCATTATTTTGATTCAGACAAATTTTTAGAATTATAACAAATTATCGGGGAGTAGCTTGCTTACAAATATGGTAAAAATCGAGCGATGGTTGACTGGGCTTTGTGTTTTTCTGTTGTTTGGTTGTGCGATACAGGATTTTCCGAAGGTGGGTGACCATCTGGGCTCTGAGCTGAGTGGAAGAGTACAAATTGTGATGGGTCAGCAAAAAGTTGTTCTTAATTTTAAGGCCTTAGTAAAAAAAGACAGTGCGAATTTGGAAGTTTGGGGAGCTATGGGGATGAACCGCCAACGTTTTCTGCTAGCTTCGGAACCTCTCATTTTCAAACAAAAGATAGGAAATAATTGGATAGATCTCTCCGAGGAGGACCTGGCAAAAATGCCAATTTCAGCCCTTCCTGTTAGGGCGTTTCCCTATTGGATAAAGGGCGTTCCGAGAGCATCATCTCCCCACACGGTATTACGCGAGGGTGGCGACAGTAACTCTTTTATACAAGACAATTGGGAGATTGAAGTAATCCTAACGCCGCGGGTTGAAGATGAGCGGCAGGCAACTTCGAAGCTTCATCCAAGGGAAATAACTATGACTAGCGGAGGCATAATGGTGCGGTGGTTGATAAAAATATTTGAAAATGACAGCTCCAGGTTTGACACGGGATTATTGCATCAGGAGAATAGCGAGCGTTCCTGAAGGATCTGGATTGGATCGACGTTTGGAAATTAGAAATTTGGGGTGTCGCCAAGTGGTAAGGCACCGGGTTTTGATCCCGGCATTCGCAGGTTCGAATCCTGCCACCCCAGCCAACTTTGGGTATAGCAAAGCAGGGAATCTGCTGCCATTGAAGGGAGAATGATTTGCCAGATTTAACTTTGTTTAGTGGCAGTGCAAGCGGAGATTTGGCGGATAAAGTCGCCCTAGAGCTTAATGTGCCCTTAGGTAATGCGGACGTTGGGCGTTTCAGTGACGGCGAGGTAACCGTTGAAATACATGAAAATGTTCGTGGAAAAGATGCATTTATATTGCAGTCCACATCCGCACCCACTAACGACAGCTTAATGGAGCTATTGCTTATGGCGGATGCGCTGCATAGAGCGTCAGCACAAAGGGTTACTGCCGTAATCCCTTACTTCGGGTATGCCAGGCAAGATAGGAGACCTCGTTCGGCTAGAGTGGCAATAAGCGCTAAGGTCGTTGCAGATATGATAAGTACTGTCGGCATTGATCGAATCCTTACCGTTGATTTACATGCTGATCAGATTCAGGGATTTTTTAATATCCCAGTAGATAACATATATGGCTCTCCAGTTTTGTTGGACCATATAATTGCTGCACATTATGACCAACCGATAATTGTATCCCCTGATGTGGGCGGTGTCGTAAGAGCCCGGGCTATAGCGAAGCAAGCTAATGAACTTGATCTAGCAATTATCGATAAGCGACGACCAAGTGCCAACGAAACAGAAGTTATGAATGTGATTGGCGATGTAACCAATAAGACTTGTATCATGGTCGATGACATAGTAGATACGGCTGGTACGCTGTGTACGGCCGCAGAGGCCCTCAAAGGGGCGGGAGCCTCCAAGGTGGTCTGTTACATTACGCACGCTGTTTTATCTGGCCCCGCTATCTCCCGGATAATAGATTCGCATTTGGATGCAATGTTGGTTACAGATACGATTGCCCTCTCAGAAGAAGCAAAAGCATCCGGTAAAATTATTCAGCTAAGCCTAGATAGAGTGTTGGCGGAGTCTATACGTCGCGTAAGTAATGAAGAATCTATCAGCGCTTTGTTCAGGTAATCGGGTATAATCTTGCGCCGAAATTATAATTATTTTGTTTATCGGAGGAACTGATGGCCGAAGGCTTATCGCTCAACGCGAGAATACGGACGCAAAAAGGTAAGGCTGCGAGTCGCCGGATGCGCCGTCTTGAAAATAGCGTCCCAGCTATAGTTTACGGAGGTAGCGGGGAGCCACTCATGTTGAGTCTTTCTGGGAACGAGTTAGTTAAAATATCAAAAGAAGAAACGTTTTATTCTCAGATATTAGATTTAAATATCGATGGCAAGGCGGAGAAGGCAGTTGTAAGAGATATTCAGAGGGATCCAGCTAATGGTCGAATGCAGCACCTAGATTTTTTACGAATCGTTGCCGACCAGGCAATTACCGTAAACGTACCACTTCATTTCTTAAATGAGGAAAGTTGTGTTGGTGTTAAGATGGAAGGAGGGACTTTTACAAGAAACCTCGTAGAAGTGGAAATTAGTTGTCTACCGGAGAACTTACCTCAATCCATCGAAGTCGATATGGCTGAAGTGCATACGGGTTCATCGATACACCTGAGTGACCTTCCTTTGCCAGAAGGAGTATCTATAGTAGCGCTAAGCTATGGGGAAGATAGGGATATTCCTGTGGCTAGCGTTGTTACGCGTAGGGGAGGCTCTGATTTAGAGGAAGAGCAGTTATCTGCTGAATCCGAAGATGCGGGAACAGAATCAGACGAAAGCGATAGTGAGGCGGAATAGTTAACCTAACCCAGAATGTCTAGCATCAAACTGATTGTTGGGCTTGGTAACCCGGGTCAACAATACGAGTTCACTCGTCATAATATTGGGGCTAAGTGGGTTGCCGCATTTGCCGAGAGATTTGATAT
>CAJXCK010000001.1 GCA_913051785.1 uncultured Gammaproteobacteria bacterium | reverse complement strand
TCGGAACGCCATATATCCCGCTGTCAAAACAATCCGTCTGAAATATTTGGTTAGCACTGGAACCTTCACCACTGAGAAAATCCGAAAAGCCATCCAATGAAGCACCGATATCTGTTAGCACGAGCTCCATTTGAACAACACTTTCGACATCCAACTCCCGCCTCCAAAATGGAACGAAGACTCGATCGAGGAATCTCATTAACAAGCTATCACGCTTACCCTGTTCAGGGAGCGATTCTTGCTGCTTCACCCAAAACATAGTCGTGGCAACTAAATTCGTATCCCATATTTTTACCGTGCCACGAACAGTTACATCTCTCAAGTTAGCGTAACGACGACAGTCGAAATACGCGTACTTGACTCCGGACCACTGTTCAGGACTTCTGTTTTGCTCCGCAACCCTGCCGGATTCGCCCAATTTCGCCGATCCAAGATAACTAGGGATATCGAGTACAAAGGGCCTCCAATCCGCAATCAAACCTGACTCTGAAAGAAGACGTCTCGTTGGATCTATCGCGAGATAAGCATAAGGACTTTTAAAATCCAGATAAATTATGAGTGGTGCTTCAGAGTCTAAAGGCTTCAACATTTCTACAAAGCCTCTTCACCTGGGCGATACGCTTTCTTCAAGTTAGAGAGGATTTTTTCTTCCTCAAACCAAGGGTCATGCATTTTCTCATCGACATAATCCTGGGCTTGATCTGAGTAGTGAGGGGAAGTTTCATCTAGCGTTGCACTACCATACTGGTGCAGGCCCTTGGCCTCTAGATTGCCGTTCCTATCCCAAGAGACAATGTAGTAAAGACCATCCCCTGCGCGATTAGTCAGGAATCCATTTTCTTCCAAGCCTGACCCATATACGGCCCGAAGAATATCAGGTCCACCGCCCACACCGAGATTGAGTTCTCCTCGGACATGTCTGTTCACATCGCCCCACCTGGGTTTTAACGTTCCTCTTGCCTCCATCAACCGCACGGCACACTTATTCAGCAAGCTTTCTACCTGCTCATCTGAGTGCTGCTCGCGGTCATCATCTCTCTCGGCAGCCAACAGGACACATGTTCCAAGAGCCGCGTTCAGATTCTCTTGATCTGTGGCTAAGTCCCAGCCGGCAATAACCTCTTGCGCATCCTTGAGCAAAGGTTCGGCAAAGCTTGCAGAGCGAATCTTGTCGAGATAGGTCACGTAATCTGTACTCTTTGAATAAAACTTATCATGCTTAATTTCAAAAAATTCTTGCCTGCTAATGGGCAGCAAAGAATCAAAAAGCTCTAAACCTCTATTTGCTCGATTCGTCATATTTAACTGGAACCCATTTACAGGACTGTAGTCTGTCTCCTTGGGATTTTCCGACGGATGAGTAACTCGGAAAGGCGTTTGATTAGCGCTTAAAACAAAACCTGCCTCAGGATTAATTACTTGAGGCAGCTGAGAGAAGCCAAGGGTTTCTTTCCAGATCAGTTCGGATCGGTCTCCGGGGAGATAGTTATTCCATTCGTAACCCTCTACCCGCCTCGGTGTGATTGAGTTATGCAGGAACATAATGTTGTCGTCTTTATCCGCATAAACAAAGTTGAAACTCGCAAAAGAAAGCATCGACATTGCCTCTCGCCAATCCTCAAAATTCTGAGCCTGATTCATCCTATACCACTGCTCCAATTGACGAATCTCTCCCATACCGGCATATCGAACCGCGTAGGTGCCATGATCGGTCCGTATCGCTGGCCCATGTTCTGAGTAGAGAGCCTCTCTCGAAACACTCCATGGAAGAAATCCCCAGATCCGAAGATCGATATCGACCTCCTTTTTTTCAAAATCTTTCCATGCTCCATCAAACCAGTATTGATCCACATCGTCTGGGTTAATCTCGAGGACGAAAACGTCTACCAGATCAGGATTGTTGACTGTTGCACCCCAAGCCAAATTTTCCGTGAATCCCACGTTAATGACCGGCCCACCAGGAAACAGGCCGCCCAGCACGTCCAGACCGGTATCGCTCTTTATATGCGCCTCATACCAGGCGACGGGTCCCGTTAGCGGTTGGTGCGAATTGATCGCGATGCGGGTCGATCCTTCTTCAGAACCTCTCGCCGATATCGCAAACGCATTTGACCCTATGGGTAGACCCTCAAAAGAGATCTCTTCCTCCTCTAGCTCGTTGCCAGATTCAGTCTTGAGTTCCGTTTCACTGCGCTCGCTCAAAGGTCGTTGTCGACTGGGCTTGTTTAGCTCCCTGATGACACCGTCAAATCCATAAAACATTAAATGGCGCAACATAAAGCCCATAACGATGTCTTTTGGCTTGATGGGCAACTTAGTTTCGTCAACCAAATCGGGATGAAGGGCCGCATAATAATTAAGTCCGTCCGCAAAGGCCTCTACATATGATCTCGTATCAGGACTCAAGTCCCACTGATACTGCTCATTCAAAGTTTCCCAAAGTCCCAACCATTTGACCAGATAATCCGTCACGGCACCGTCCAGCCCTGCATATAGGCCATTCTCACCGCGGTAGAAGGGTATGGCGTCCTCGATAAGCTGCCAATTGTCCTCGGCTTGAGCATAGGCAAAGCCGAAAGCCGTATCCGGATCCGTTCTACCTTTTATATGAGGCACGCCGCGCAAGTCACGCCGAATGATTACGTCATATTTTGTATTCAGATTTTCAAATCTTTCAGGCTTGAAGTCGTTAGTTTGACAACCTAGAAGAAGTAAAGCCGACCCAAACGCCGAGACAATCAAAGAGAACCGTTTAACCATCGTCTTAAATTCCTAGCTGAAAATACTTTTTGTAACTCGAATAGTGCCTCAAGGATAGCAAAGATAAGCTAAGCTAAGCGTGACTATTATTGGGGCCAGCTATGAGATGTTGGAGGATGAATCAGCTAGGTGACCCTTGGGTTTTATTAAAGATGGAAGAGCATGATCTACCATCAGCTGATCGCAACCAAATTAAGATATCGGTAGAAACAGCAGATTTAAACTTCGCTGATATTTTGCAATGCCAGGGGAGATATCAGGTGAAATTGGACCCCCCCTTCACTCCAGGTATGACCGCGGCGGGGACGATCATTCAATGCTCACCCAATTCTAAATTTAAAATCGGCGAGCGCGTATGCGGTCCAACGTTTTCCTCTTTTGGCGGCTTCTCAGAAGAAGCCCTGTTGGATGAGTCGCAGTGCCAACTTGTACCCAAGAACGTGCCGAGCAAGATAGCTGCCGCTCTTCATGTGACTTACAGCACCGCGTGGTTCGCACTGAAAAGACGAGGGAACCTTAAATCTGGCGAAACCATACTGATACTTGCTGGCGCCGGAGGGGTTGGTTCAGCGGCAATAGAAATCGCCAAGAACCTTGGAGGCTGGATCATAGCTGCAGCAAGCGATTCGCGAAAATTGCAAGCCTGCAGAGATATGGGCGCAGATGAAATCATCAATTATGAAGAAGAAGACCTTTACGATCGCGTTATGAGCCTCACCGACAATCGCGGCGTTGACGTCGTCTATGACCCCGTCGGTGGACGCTTCTTTGATCCAGCCCGAAGAACAGTTGCCTGGGAGGGTCGCTATTTGGTGATCGGTTTTGCAAACGGAGAAATACCCAAGGCGCCGTTGAATCATGCTCTTGTCAAGAATTACTCTATTGTTGGAGTACACATGGGAGGTTATCGCTACAACAAACCTCAACCAATCGAAGACTGTTTCGAGGAATTGTATGGACAAGCTGCCGGCGGCGACATTAATCCACTCATAGATCGGATAGTGTCGATGAATGACTTGCCCGCGGCACTTGAGGATCTAGCAAACAGAAAATCGATCGGTCGTCTTATATTGGAAGCGACCAGAGAGGAGCTTTAATCTAATCGGTATTTTGGTCGATGAAACGGCCCGCGAGCTCCAGGATCTTATGCTTTCTTTCCACATTCATTCGATCTAGGGTGCGCGGCATGAACGAGAGCCTGGCAGAACTCTGAAAAAACGAGCGATTTTTATCTACAAACCGCCAATACAACCCATCCATCACATCGCACCAATCACCGCGCTTATAATCACTCATCTTTAGGATGTAATTCGATCCACAGATGTAAGGTTTAGTCGAGAAAATACCTCCGTCGCTAAAAAGCCCCATGCCATAGACATTGGGCCCCATGACCCATGGACTAGCATCAACAAACATCTCCATAAACCAGTCATGCGCAACCTTGGGTTTTATCTCACAAAGCAGCATCAAGTTCGAAAGAATCATTAACCTGGGAATATGATGGACCCAACCTGAGTCAACTATCTCCTGCACAGTCCTATCAAGCGGTTCTAAACCTGTCGTTCCGTCATACCAAGCAGGCGTTAAATTCCTCTTGTGTCCCCAGAAATTAGACCGACCCTGTTCTTCATGATAGTTGTGATAAACCCCTCGAATAAACTCTCGCCAACCAACAATCTGCCTCAAGAATCCCTCTAAACTTTCAATAGGTACGGAATGCTCCTTAGCGGCGTTGAGAACACTCTCGACGATTTCTTGCGGCAATAACAGTCCCAAATTGAGTAAAGGACTGAGCGCGCTGTGAAAAACGGTCCTTGAGCGGGTGGTCATTGCATCCTCATAAGGCCCGAATAATTCCAAACGCTCTTCCACAAACTCCGCCAAGCAGGCCAGTGCCTGGTCGCGTCTGACTGGCCATTTAAAGTTCCTACCATCACCGGGGTGCTCGGGAAATTCTTCCTCTACCATTCCCGCAACCGCACTGATCAAATCATCAGGTTCGAAGCAAAGACATGTCGGGGGAATCAGATCCTTCGGCAACTTTTTTCGATTTTCCGTGTCAAAACTCCATCTTCCACCAAATGGCGAGCCGTCGGGCTCAAGGAGTAATTTTAAATTTCTGCGCTGATCTTTATAAAAGGTGGCCATTTGCAACCTCGACGAGCTTTCTTGGGCAAAGGTTCGAAAGGATTCCCTTGAGGAGAGAAACATGGGACTCGGCGCCGTAACAAGTTCTATCTTGCTCTTTTCGATAAACCTACCCAAGGCCCGCTGCTGTGAAACAGACTCAATTTCAAACGTAAGAAGTTTGTCAATATCAAGCTGATCGACAACCTTGGCCACTTTATCTATATAGCTGACATCTTTGTAATCGTTCAGCTCAAAGTACTTTACTTCGTAACCTGCAGACCTCAGCGAATCGGCATAAGCTCTCATCGCGGAAATGATGAGGATTATCTTATGCTTGTGATAACGGTACTTCTTACATATCCCGAGATCTTCGATCATCAGAACTGTGAAGTCCTGTTGTTGATTAGGGAATCCGCGCTTCAACTCCTCGAGCGGAAACAGCTGGTTCCCTTGCAAGAGAAGCACAGTGCTCATGAATGCCCCCCGGCGTTCCGTGACCTACCCGGCTGACAAATACGGCAGAGATAAAGCCTCCTCGAGTTGACGCTGAGCCGCTCTATTTTTTCTTCGCAGCGATAACATGCCTGACCCTCTCGAGCAAAAGCTGAGAAGCGGTATCGGGACCTAGTGGCGCCAACTCGCTTTAATCGCTTCACTCGACTGGGTTTGTTTGTAACGCCAGCCGTTTTTAATGCTAGGCGTGTTATCTCTAAAATCGTACGTGCAAGCTTTCCTATTTCACGCTGGGACAAATCCTTGGGCCGGAGATCTGGGTGAAGGCAGGATTCATGAAGTATTTCGGTACGAAGATAATTACCTAATCCAGCGACAAACGATTGGTCGAGCAAGAGAGCGCCCAAAGATCTGTTTTTAAAATTTGATTCCATGAGTCGCGCCGCCACCTCTCTCCAATGAGTTTCTTCTGACAGCGCATCGGGCCCTAATTTCCGAAGAAAACTGTGATCCAACAAGGCACTGGTATCAAGAACCTCTATTTCTGAAGCACTGTACAGGGCAGCCCTATGCTGAGGCGTTCGGATAACGAGTCTTTTCGTCCGGCCAGTTTTAGGCTCTACTCCGGCACGGGTGACGATCCATTTGCCGTATAACTGATTGTGCGAATAAATAGTCTTCCCGCACTCGAATCGAATCAAAAGTGCCTTGCCACGACTATCAACCAGCTCGATTTCAGATGAGGATAACTCCTGATCGTAACTACCCAGAGTCTTATAGCTGAAGGCTACACTCGATAAAGGCTTCCCGACAAGCACCTTCCCCAACCTCTGCGCTAGACGTTTTACTTCAGGACCTTCCGGCATGGCTTTAACTCATACCCCGCCTACAACGGTTAGAACAATACTTAACCTCGTCCCAGTTCTTCGCCCAACGCTTTCTCCATGTCATTTCCTTGTTGCAACGAACACAGATTTTGCTGGGTAGATTTTGCTTTTTTATGGCCATTGGACGATGAGACCAGTGCACCAATCAACTTCGCGTGACGGATTATTGGCTCTTTTAGCGACGATCCTTCGACCTCGCAAAATTTTGATCGGGCTATTAAGTTTCCTTGCGCTCTTGGATGAGGAACAAGAGAATGGCCGGCAGGACTCCCAGCAGCACGATGCTCAACGCTGCCGTTGATGCTTCCGCCAATCTCTCATCCGAGGCCAAACGATAGACTCGGGTTGCTAAGGTCTCAAAATTGAACGGACGCAAAATCAACGTGGCGGGCAACTCCTTAACCACGTCAATGAATACAAGTAGCATACCTACCAAAATAGACGGCCGTAAGAGCGGCACGTGGACGCGGCGCAAAACTTCGGTTGAATCCGCTCCCAGAGTCCTCGCGACAGCATCTAAATTTGGATGCAACTGAGAGAATCCGGAGCTAATGCTGTTGAAGCTAATTGTCATAAATCGTCCTACGTAGACTATCAAGAGAGCAAAAATGCTTCCTGTTATAACGAGACCGAGCTCAATATCGAAGGTTTCCGAAAAAAACTGAGCAATAGACTTATCAAGCCACGTCAACGGCCCTATCAAACCAATCGCTAGGAGAAGACCAGGGAGCGCATAACCAAGGGTCGATAACCGAACCAATGAGCTGGAAATTCTTCCCGATCGGTTTCGATCGATGTAAGCGAGCGCCAAGGCGCCTATACAACAGAGTATCGCTGCTACGGTGGCGACCGAAAAACTATTCCACGCGAAGCTCAAAAATCGGAGGGCCGATAAACTATCGCTGTTTGCAACAGCAAGAGAGACGAGATAGCCAACAGGTATAACAAAGCCCAAAAGAATCGGCATTAAACAAAACGTCATCGGGAATATGCCTACATACCACTTAAGTCGCTTTTTCCGGTAACTAGAAACTAGAGACGTTGGATTAGCCACTGATCCTTTCCGCCCATTCAGTTCGAGGATGAGTAGAACGAAGACCATAAGAAAAAGAAACCCGGCTAGTTTTAGCGCGGTGTTATACTCGCCCATTGAAAACCACGCTCGGAATATGCCCGTCGTAAAAGTCGGCACGCCGAAATGTTCAACCACACCGTAATCTGCGATTGTCTCCATCAACACCAGCGCTAACCCAGCGACGAGAGCAGGCCTTGCGAGGGGTAGAGCGATCTCCATAAAAATTCTTGTCGAGCTAGAGCCAAGAGTTCTAGCGGCCTCAGCCAGAGCTCCAGACTGACTCGTAAAATTGGACCGAGCCAACATGTAAACGTAAGGATAAAGCACGAGTGAGATGACCAAAACTGCTCCAGGTAGAGACCTTATCGCGGGAAAATAGTAATCGCCGACGGACCAACCCCATAGCTCTCTCAAAAAGCTCTGAACAGGTCCCGAGAATTCTAATAATTCAGCATATACATATCCGATAACATAAGCGGGCGAGGCCAAGGGTAGAATCAAAAATAAGCTAATGAATTTTGACCCCAAGAATTCATATTGGGTAACAACCCAAGCTGTGGAGAGACCAAGAATCAAAGACAACGCTGCGACTCCTGCCATCAACAAGACTGTATTAACCAAATAAATTCCTAAAACAGTCTCAAAGAGGTGGCGCCAAGTGCTCCAGTCCAACGACAAAAAGGAGCTCGCCACAACTGCCAGCGGTATTAATACGGGCAGGGAGAACAAACTTGCAGTTAGCCCAATCAACGGAGTCTTGGCAGCGGTCTCTCCATATTGATTTTTCATGCTCTTTTCTTCCCCTCGAAAAAATGGGAACAGCATCCCATTTTGTAGTGAGCTTCTCATCTTATCGTAAGTTTTGGGGTCAGCGGTTAAACTTAAGAGAATGAGAATTTCCTTCGAGCACATTACGCACCGATTCACGAACGAATCCGTTCTCCAAGATATCAACCTGGAAATCGATAGAGGCGAAATAGTTTGTATTATTGGCCCATCCGGGAGCGGGAAAACGACCTTACTGCGAATCGCCGCGGGTCTAGAGAGGGTTCAGAACGGAAGAATATTGCTCAATGACTTGCTACTTGCCAACTCAGAGCTACATCCACCACCAGAGGAAAGATCTATTGGGTTGGTCTTTCAAGATCATGTCCTATTTCCCCACAAAACTGTTTCCGAAAACGTAGGATTCGGACTGAGAAACGTTCGCGAAAAAGAGCGTCTACACAAGATCGCGCTTGGTCTGGAAAGCATGCGAGTTGTAGATGTTTCGGATCGATATCCACAAACCCTCTCGGGTGGACAGCAACAGCGGGTTGCCCTCGTTAGAGCTTTAATCACTGAACCAAGCGTAATGCTGCTGGACGAGCCATTCGCTAGCGTCGACGTACCCTTAAGAAAACAACTGCGAGAGGACGCTCGGAAGCAACTAAAGGCAAACGATACCGCAACACTAATCGTCACTCATGATCCCGAAGAGGCGATGGCACTTGCAGATCGAGTAGCGGTTTTAGTAGATGGAAAATTAGTGCAAACGGGCACGCCAAAGGAGCTTTGGTATTCACCCAAGCATCCATTCATAGCCAAAACCCTATCAGGACTGCAGACGCTAAGAGGCAAAGTTCAAGGTCCTCGGCTCAGAACCGCTTTTGGGGATCTATCTCTGAGCCTGATAAACGGCAGAGATAAACTCAGGGAAAATGATCGCGCAGAGATCGGAATCAGGCCAGAAAAGGTTTCACTGGCGCCTAGCGAAAGTCCCTGTTTTGTGAGGGATATTCGATTTTTTGGACAGAAATACGTCGTATTCATACAGGGAGATCGAGATACGCTTGAATTACATTTTGAAAAGGAGCCGAGCATTCGCATCGGGGAAAAGGTGAAATTGAACTTAGCGTCGGCGCAGGCAACATTACTGAACATAGAATAGGCCCACCGAAGGACACAATCCCTTAATGCAAATAATTCTCATTTAGTTTAGGGTGCCTGTTTATTTAGCAGACGAAAGCATCATGAAACACACAGGCGTATTTTTACTTCTAATAACTCCTTTATTTTTCGGTTGTGCCCAACCCGCGAACGAAGTGAACCTATATTCTGCCAGACACTACGACACGGATATTGCTCTGTATGAAAACTTCACTAAAGAAACGGGGATCAAAGTCAATCTCATCGAAGGAAAAAGTGATGCTTTAATCGAACGTATCGCTAACGAAGGAGAATTGAGCCCAGCTGACGTATTGGTAACCGTCGACGCAGGTAGGCTATGGAGAGCTGAAGAAAGAGGTATTTTCCAGACCGTTAAATCCGACATCCTCGATGACCGGATCCCTGCCAATCTTAGACAGGCAGATGGAAAATGGTTCGGGATTTCCAAGCGCAGCAGAGTCATCGTTATCAATGCCGAGACTGAGTTACCAATAGACGTAGAGAGATACGAGGACTTGGCGGACCCAGCTTTGACGGGTTTGGTTTGCATGAGAAGTTCGGGGAATATCTATAATATTTCGCTGATGGCTTCTGTTCTCGAGGTAGCAGGCAGTGAGGGTGCCGCTAATTGGGCCAAAGGCGTCGCTAGCAACTTTGCCAGGGACCCGCAGAGCAACGATACAGGACAAATAAGGGCCGTGGCTTCTGGAGAGTGCAAAGTAAGCATCGCTAACACTTACTACATTGGTAGGTTACTGGCATCAGGGAAACCAGAGGACAAAGCTGTGATAGACGGCATTCGGGTCGTATTTCCGAATCAGTCAGACAGAGGCACACACGTAAATATTAGCGGTGCCGGAGTTGCCGCCTCAGCTCCAAACAAAGAAAATGCAATCAAATTTATCGAGTACCTAACAAGCGATGAGGCACAAAGAATATTTGCAGAAGGGAACAATGAGTATCCTGTTATCGGAGAAGCCACTGGACCTATATCCACTCTGGGTTCGTTCAGCGAGGATCAGATTTCAGCTTCGATCTTGGGTATTCGACAAAAAGAAGCGGTGGAGATCTTTGACCAAGCAGGATGGTTATAACCGCCACCCGCACACCCCGAGAAAAAGAGGTAGGTTAGCTTTTTTCTCTTTGGAGCCACTTCAAATTGTCTTCGCCAACTCCTTTGGGGGGTTGGTCGGGGGACAACGAGACACCGTTCAATTTAAAACCAATTGCTGGGAAGGCCACTTTCTTCTGCGTAGTTCCGACCGGCAGCCTCGATATTAGCTCACGAGCGTCAGGCTGACCTTCTTCGATCAGCTCGTTGATTGTTCTCACTGCGCTCGCAGGAACACCCAGACGATCAAACGTTTTTTCCCATTCCTGGGCTGTTTTCTCTCGAAACGCCGTGCTCATTTCAGCCCGCAGAGACTCTTGATTGACAGCTCTAGCGGCTAGAGTCATCCATCTAGAATCAGATAGCCACCATTCACCTCCAAGAGCCTTACAGAGCGCGATAAACTGCTTTTCATTATTGGCTGCCAACATAAGCAGGGAACCATCCTTGGTCTCAAAGCAGCCGGAGGACGGCGCGCGACTCGCAGCCTCATTGCCAAGTTTCGGCATATCTCGACCCGTTGTCGCAACAGTTACCAAATTGTTCGCCATGAGATTCAAAGCCGTATCAAGCATTGAAATGTCAACAATTTGACCCTTGCCTGTTCGATTCTTCTCTAGCAATGCAGCAAGAATAGCGAAGGCACTATTCAAACCCGTCGCATAATCAATGTAGGGTGCGCCGACTTTCATAGGCCCCATCTCTTCAGTTCCCGTAGTGGACATGATACCGCTCATAGCCTGCACCACGTGATCGTAGGCGGGCCGATGTCCGATCGGACCATCTCCGCCATAGGCCGAGATTGAGCAATAGATAATCTCGGAGTTTCGCGCTCGGATCACTTTTTCACCAAGACCCAACCTCTCGATAACGCCAGGCCTGAAATTCTGCACGAACACATCAACCTCGTCAGCCAGCGTCAATATTGCTTTCACGCCTTCCTCAGTTTTCAAATCAACCTCAACACAATCTTTGTTGGCATTCTGTGCGCAAAATGACAGGCCCAGCCTTTGTTCATTAAGCTCCGCAATTGCGCCACCAAAACGAGTTTGCTCCCCTCCGGGTGGCTCGACTTTTATAATGTCCGCACCCAAAAGAGCCAGCTCATAGGTGCAATATGGGCCAGCGAAGACCTGAGTAAGATCTAGTACTCTAATCCCTTTAAGAGGAGTGGGTGTTTCCATAATTTCTCCAAAAATTTTTTTCTAACCATAATCATAAGTGAGAAGTCACGCTCTAGTGGTTAGAGCTTTTCATAGTTTCGTGATTGAATGCGAAAAACAAAGAGACACGTCAATGCCTGATTTGAGTTTGAAAGACAAGGTCGCAATCGTGACGGGCGGATCCGGAGACATCGGTGGCGCCATTACTCGGAAACTGGCCGAGCAAGGTGCTACTACGATCGCTACCTATGTCGGGAACGAAAAAGCCGCCATCGAATTGGTGCAATCAATCCAGGATAAAGGAGGCGATGCACGAGCGGTGCAGATGGACCAGAGATCTCCAGAGTCCATTAATCTGTTAATAGAAACTGTTCACAAAACGGAGGGTAGTCTCGACATTTTAATAAACAACGCTGCTTGGAATATCGGCATACCCTTCCCTCAACTGGATGCGCTCACTCCAGAGATATGGGATCGGGTTCTAGAAACAAACGTGAGGGGGCCCTTTTTGCTTGCTAGAGCGGGCGAAGAAATGCTCAAAGCGGGTCGAGGTGGTCACATCGTCAACATCTCATCAGCAGGGGGTATCAGCCCAGGATCTAGTAGCATCGCCTATTCATCCAGCAAGGCCGCTCTCAACCACCTAACTCGCTGCCTCGCTGTAGCTATGGCCCCAAAGGTATCAGTAAATTGCATCGCACCCGGCTTGGTCGAAAATACGCGCATGGCTCAACGATTACCTGAAAAAGTAGCGGAGGGTGCTCGCCGGCAAGCCGTCCTCGGCCTGGTTGGTCAGCCAGAGGACATAGCTGAGCAAGCGTTTTCCTTTATCACCTCTCGCTCGGTGACTGGACAAACCATCGTGATCGATGGCGGTATGCCAGGTGCAATGAGGTAGGACACAAAATATGCACGCTCGCGAGTCACTGAAACAAGAACCCTCACTCCATAAAGATTTGTCTCTGGGTGAGCTTTTACAGGTGAAAGAGACTGGGACTCCCGATTTTTTCGAGGGTCTCACAGAAGATTATGGACCCGTAGGCATCTATGGCGGCCACTTTTTGGGTCAAGCTCTTGCGGCAGCATTGGCGACCGTAGAAGAGCCGAAAATAACTCACTCCTTTCACTCATACTTCCTAAAACGAGGCGAACCAAACATTGAATTATTCTACAAAGTGACTCGCCTGAGAGATTCCCAATATGGTGCGACTAGAAACATCGAGGCCCTGCAAGATGGAAAAGCCATTTTTCAAATGACTGCCTCTTTCAAGACGGAAGAAGACGGCGACCAGCACCAGCAGCCACCCGCAGATGTGCCGAGCCCAGAGGAAAGCTTGAAAAGACGCCTCCAGTTAGGTGAAGAGCCGTTCCCTTTCCCTATGACAAAAGGAGATCGAGTACAAATGGAGTGGGCGTCAGATTCTTTTTGGGATTTCGATAAATCTGCATCGCCAGAACTGAGAGTTTGGATGAAAATCCCCAAACCAAGTGTCGAGCTTTGTAGGAGGAATCGGCAAGTAATTCTGGCCTTCCTCAGCGACGGAACATTGATGTTCAACTCTATTTTACCTTACGGGAAACCCTGGGATTCTCATCGCCTCACCAGCCTGGATCATTGCACGTGGTTTCATTCAGATGTCGATCCTTGTGAGTGGATGCTATACGATCAGAGGAGCTCGGCCGCCGCAGATGGCAGAGGTTTGAATGATGGCCGGGTTTATTCACATAATGGTCGATTGGTCATAAGCTGCCAACAGGAGTCTATGCTCAGAAGAATTGCTGGAGAGAACGGCTGATAAGCCTGTAAAATTAAATCATGCTTAACGAAATCCTTCTATCATTGGCCCGCTGGCTAGACTCCCAGAGTTGGAGTACCCAGATTCATGAATCAATCTATTTGTACTCGTGGATAGAGACGACGCACGTTTTGTCGCTTATGATTTTTTTAGGCATGCTGTGCGTCATCGATCTAAGAATGTTGGGTTGGGCGTTCGATAAAGTACCCGCATCGACCATAGCTAATCGATTAGACAAACCTATGATGATCGGTTTCGCAATTATGCTCATCTCAGGTTTTCTTCTTTACTATGCGATCCCGGTTAGAACAACACAAAGCATTTGGTTTAGGACCAAGGTTATCCTGTTGATCCTAGCAGGTATAAACGCCTTCCTATTTAGAGCCAAAATGCAGGCTTCCGCCTCGAGCTGGGATCTTGATCCTATTCCGCCAAAACGCATCAGAGTAGGAGCGGGGCTATCATTGTTGCTCTGGTCAGGGGTCGTGATAACGGGTAGAGCTATTGCTTATGACTGGTTTGATTGTCGAAGAGAGCTGCCTTACGTGATGTATTGGGCAGCGGGATGTGTCGACGAGATGGCAGCTTTTCAATAAGGGGGTTATATGGATCTCTACCCATTATTCGAGTGGCTGGATACATCATTACTTGCGGATATTTCAAAAGCGTATGGCGGCACGTTCGCAGTCATACAAATGTTCCATTTAATGGGAATGGCGTTGATGGGAGGTATGGTGCTGGTGGGGGATCTTCGGCTATTGAATATCCTGCTGAAGGACTTGCCGTCAGAGATGGTCATTGATAACACCCACAAATGGTTTGGAGTCGGTCTCACGATAATGATTATGAGCGGGATTTTTATGAGCTCCGCTGTAGCGATGAAACTTTATTACAACTCGATGTTCGCGGCTAAAATGGCAGCTCTGGCTACCGGTATCATCTTTGTATACGCAATAAGAAAGCCTCTACTCGCCGGAGATCATACCGAATTGAATCCATGGACACTCCGGATAGTAGCCGTTACCTCAATAATGATCTGGTTTACCGTAGCCGCTTCTGGGCGTTGGATTGGTTTTTCTTAGAATGGGGCAGGCTGATGAAAAAGAAATCTAATTTAGAAAAAATTGCCCTTGGATTTTGCTTCGCAACGCTAGTCAGCCTTACCTGGTTTTGGGCGGTACAAGTTGGATGGGTGATCGAGACTCTTCAGATGGCGTACGGCTAGCAGTAAATTGCATTTACTCGACCTGTCGGTGATTCTAGGCTATCTGTGCCTAATCGTTTTCGTTGGCTTTAGGTTTAGCAGAGGCGTTAAAACTGCAAGAGATTTTTTCCTGGCAGGGCGTTCTTTGCCTTGGTGGGTTATCGGTCTTTCCATCATCGGTACAAACATCGACTCCAACAATTATGTTGGGGCTTCCGGAAACGCTTATGCGACTGGGCTGGCTCAAGCCAATTTTGAGTGGATTGGCGCAATACCGGCTATGATTATTGCTTCCTTGATATTTATACCAATCTACTGGAAAGCTGGCGTTTACTCGATCCCTGAATATCTTGGCAGGCGCTATAATCAGTCCGTAAGGCTTCTGGTGGCGTTAATATTTACGCTCTCCGGGATCTTCGTGCTTTCCATAGCCATGTACGCATTGGCCATTACCTTAGAGACCTATCTCGGTTGGCCTGTCGTGGTGGGCGTTCTCGTGTCGGGGCTCGTAGTGGCTGCCTATAGTATTTCGGGAGGGCTCTCCGCCGTCACCTTCACCGATGCTCTCCAAGTCTCAATTATGTTTTGTTGCGCGATAGTCGTTGCATATCTTGGTTTTATGGAGATGGGAGGAATCAGCGAATTCTTAAATCGCTTAGAGGCGAAAAGCCCCACACACCTTAATCCATATCTACCCGCCAACCATCCAGACTTTCCATGGACAGGCGTGATCCTGGGGCTTGGAATTGTGTTATCTCCGGCTTATTGGATAGGGAGCCAAGCAATTTTACAGCGAACGCTCGCGGCAAAAAGTCAGTGGGATGCGAGCGCCTCAATGATGTTCGCTGCAATGGCAAAAACTTTCGTACCTTTACTCATAATCTTCCCAGGGATACTTGCTTTCGTGATGGAAGCGCAAATAGAAAATCCAGACATGGCCCTACCCTGGGTAATAAAAAACGTTTTGCCTGTCGGCGTTTCTGGACTGATGTTTGTGGCAATCATCGCGGCTCTACAATCCACGATTGACTCGGGCGTGAATACCACCGCGCTAATGATCACTCGGGATATTCGCCAAGTACTATTGAAACAAAGCGACGACAAAGACGATCTCAAGCTTGGCAGAGCATTGTCTATCTGCATCTTGGCTATCGCGATGCTAGCTGCCCCTTTTATCGAACACCTCGGGGGAATTTATATTGCTGTTCAAAACATGCTATCGCTTTTTCAAGGGCCTATGCTCGCACTTTTGTGCCTGGGCGCCTTGACCAAGTTCGTTACGCCTCAAGCAGGCCTTTGGACATTAATCACGGGAGTACCTTTATCAGGCATACTCCTATTCTCAGGTATAAACATGCTTTTCGTTGCTTTCATCAGCTTTTGCTACGCGTTAGTTTGCCTGACAACGCTCAGTTATTGGACGAAGCCACTTCCGCTCGACGAACTCCATCAACTCACCTATAACTGGAAGAAAGAGCAAACTTAATTATGACTGATTTGGTTAATAACCTGCCTCTTGAGTTTGCTAATTGGATAAGCCTGGGGCTCTTTGTTCTACTCCTTTTCTTCGTCTGGCTATTGCCTTTTTCACGAGTCAGAGCGCCATCAGGTAAAACGTTCAGCGACATCCGGATCTGGGCATCAGCCCTTATAGCTTGCCAATTAGTTCTCTATGCTTTTTTTAGTTGAGGAGGAAAAATCAGAAATATTTCCCTAATCGGGATGCCGGCGTCAGGTAAAAGCTCGGTCGGCGTCTTACTAGCAAAAGCCCTGAAATGCCAATTTATCGATTCGGATCTTGAGATACAGAGACGTGAATCTGCTCTCCTCAAGGAAATACTTACCTCCAGAGGATATTTAGAGTTAAGAGCAATCGAGGAAGACGTACTTCTTAGTATCTCTCTCGAGAGTTCCGTGCTCGCTACAGGTGGAAGCGCTATTTACTCCAAGAAAGCGATGAAAAGATTGAAAGCAGAAACATTTGTTGTCTATCTAAAAACCCCGTTAGAACTCATCAAATCAAGAGTCGGTGATTTCATACATCGGGGGATTGCGGCTTCAGAAAACGCTACCATCGAATCGTTGGCTGCGGAGAGGATTAATTTGTACGAGAAGTATGCAGATCTAGAGCTTTGCACTAGCGAAAAAACTCCTTCCACCATTTCAGAGGAAATAGTGGAGAAACTGTTTTCTTAGAACAGACTGAATGGACCAGTTCCATTCTTCGTTTCTATGTTTAACTGACCCTCTAATCCAGCTGTCCTGTGAATTGCAATCTCTCTCATTCGGTCCGAACTCATAATATCTAGCATGATTTTCCTTGATGGATAACTAGCCAAAATCACTCTGTCCCACAACTGTTCGGCTTCCCCTATTTCAAGGCGCACAATCTTAGAAATAAACGTCACATCACCACCCGAAGCCCGAACGAGTTCGTTTACTTTACGTGAGTAAATATTGAAGGCCCCCTCTCCAGTTAGATCTGACTCTCTGCCGTCCTCATACAACGCTCTCTGCCTAAATTTCAACAGGTTAATCATATGAATCGGTCCGAGAGAACCTGGATCCAAAAACTCTTCCAACTGTTTTGGAGTCGGAGTTAATTTGTTCTCAACTTGCAAGCGCGAATCCCCCCGTTTAAATATCACAAAGCCAACTTACACTCAGGATCTTGGGCTTGCCAGAAAAGATGAAACCCTCCACATCCATGAGATAATCTCTCCAACAGGCGAGAACTTGGGGCGTTCATGACGGCAAAAAAAAAATTTAACTATCCCAGGCCGGAATACCCTCGGCCCATTCTCGAACGCGACCAGTGGCTAAATCTCAACGGAAGATGGGATTTTTTTGCAGGAACTTCCGACCAGGATCCGATTAGGGCAATCGAGTCTGAGGAAAATTGGATACAAGAAATCGTTGTCCCTTTCGCCCCGAACTCAAAATTATCAGGGGTCGTTTTAGCAACTGAGCCAAATTTTGTCGCCTATCGGCGAGAATTTGATCTTCCAGCGTGGGATCAGAAACAGGTTTTTCTGAATATAGGCGCGAGTGACTACATTACTACCGTCTTCCTTAATGGCCAAAATGTGGGTAACCATAAAGGGGGGTACACACCATTCTCGTTTCGATTGACCCCTTACCTAAAGCCGAAAAAAAATATCTTAATTATCGTTGTTGAGGACAGCGATTCCTGGCAACAACCGAGGGGCAAGCAGGCTGGGACGACACGATGGCCAATCGACTATGATCCAATAGTAGGGATCTGGCAGACCGTCTGGCTGGAGCCAAAGAATAATCTGTATTTGAGCGCAATCAGAAACCACTTCTCTCTAGATTCCGGGTCAATCTTCTTTACTTACCAATTCTCAAAACCGAATGATGCCGAAATCAGTACGGTGTTGCGCTTGGACGGAAAAGAGATCACAAGAGAATCCTGTGTCTGTGATAATCGCAACGAGATAACATTCCAGATGCAAGTGCCAAATCCTTGCTTGTGGAGTGCGAGAGAACCCAACCTCTATGAACTAGAGATCACGATCAGCAAAGAAGGAGAGATTCTGGATCACGTTAAATCATATTGTGGTCTGCGAGAAATCGAAATACGTGAGGATAGATTTTTATTGAACGGGGAGGACGTATTCCTGAGAGGAGTCTTGGACCAAGGATATTTCCCTAACGGTTGGTACACAGCCGAGGATGATCAAGCTTTGAAGTCAGACATAGAACTTTGCAAGAAAATGGGGTTCAACTTTGTTCGAAAACATCAAAAACTTGAAGACCCAAGATATCTCTACTGGGCTGATCGACTCGGCATTTTGGTGTGGGACGAGATGCCTTCGGGTCGAATTTTCTCATCCGAGTTAATCGAGTCCATCAACACTCAGTGGATCGAGTTGGTTTTGCGAGATGCGGGACATCCTTGCGTCGTCGGCTGGGTACCCTTTAACGAATCTTGGGGTATTTGGCACGTTGGGCAGAGGCCACAACAGAGAGCCTTCGCAGACTCTATTTATCACTTAACCAAGGCATTGGATCCGTCCCGGCCTGTCATCGGGAACGATGGCTGGGAATACAGTTCGGGAGATTTGTGGACTCTCCATGTCTATTACGATGAAAAGAAACCACTTTCTGAGAAGCTGAATGATATTTACTCAAACCCTCAAACTTCGGTTACCGAAGCGGGCAAGCCAAGACCTGCCGCGCTCCCCGGCTCCATTCCTTCAGAGCTACCAATCCTATTAACAGAATGCGGTGGAATAGGCTTCTTAAAACCTGGGGATATTGTTGATGCCTTTGCCTACGGCCCAATTCCAAAAACAGAGGAGCAACTAGAATTAGCGATCCTCGAAGTGATCTCCCAGATCGAGAGAAGCAATTTACTCCGAGGTTTTGTGTGGACCCAGCTAACCGATGTACAGCAGGAGATAAACGGCCTCTTGTACTTTGACCGAAAGCCAAAGATACCTCTAAAGGAGATCAATAGGATCATGACCAGACCTTATATTAAGGCCAATTAAAACAACCTGATCAAGAAAAGTGCCGAAGAGGCGGCTATTGCCCATAATCCAAGGCCGAAATAAACCACGCTGGGTGAAGTGCTTCTGAGGGTATCGCGATCTATCTCACAACCGATTACCCAGAGGGCGAAGACCAATAACAATTTGCTAATAAAGACTAGGGCCGCTTGAAGATCAGCTGGTATAGATACTAAAGTTCCGGCCATAGCCGCGAGTATGAAACCTAGAACGAACCAGGGTATCTCAAATTTTGCTTTTTTCGATCTAAAAATTACTGCAACACCGAAGGCAAGAGGAACCAAAAAAAGAGTTCTCCCCAGCTTCACAGTTGTTGCAACTGCTGCGGATTCTTCTCCATAAATAGCGGCCGTTGCGACTACAGAACTAGTGTCATGTATCGCTAAGGCCACCCAGGCGCCGAATTCTTCCTGAGAGAGATTCAAAAAACCCCCAATATATGGGAAGAAAATCAATGCCACTGCATTGAGCACAAAAACAAGCGCCATTGCTGCTCCTATCTGACGAGGTTTCGCGTCGATAATTGGAGACAAAGTCGCGATCGCTGTTCCACCACATATGGCAGTGCCACCAGTAATCAGCGTGGCCTCTTTTTTATCTAAACGGAAAATCCACCACAGTAACGAGCCAACACTTAGTAAAAAACAAATATAGATAATCGTCGCTAAAGCATATTGATTTGCTGAAGACAAAAGAGTTTGAAAGCCGATCGTGAAGCCGAGGATAATGATGGCTGCCTGGAGACTCTTCTTTCCGTATCTGGAAAAGACTGGAAATGGATTATCAGTCGATAAGAGCCTGACCATCATAGCGCCCAAGAGAGCGAAGGCAGGGTTCAGGTATAAACAACCAAATAGCAAAGCTGCAAAAGATATTATGCGTGCCAAGTTTGGATTCGCTAACACCATACCCCCTTTTCAGAGCAAATTTTCGCCTTGATCCGTGTCGCTGAGCTTAACGCATTACCCAAAATAACAAGAGACCATTATCCGGAAGAATCAATGGCCCCAAAGGGCTGGAAACGCGCCGCTATTTCTGTGTAAGATACTGATTGAGGGGCCTTTCTTCAGCGACAAACTACTTCGTCGTAGGGCGAAACGCCTAGTGGTAACTTTTTAAATACGTCGCGATCACCTTAAATCGTGGCTAGGACGAGGGCATTATGGAATACGATCTCATTATCTCAGGCGGAACACTGATTGACGGAACAGGAGCGGATGCCGTCAAAGCCGACTTAGCAGTAAAGAACGGTAAAATCGAGAGGATTGGTGACTTAAGCCAGGACAGTGCCTCGGAGACTATAGATGCGTCAGGCAAGATTGTAACACCTGGCTTTATTGATCTTCACACTCACCTGGACGCACAAATCGGATGGGACCCATTAATGAGCTCAAGTTCATTTCACGGTGTCACAACCGCCATGATCGGAAACTGCGGGGTATCCTTCGCACCATGTAGCACGGAAAACCGCGAGTACCTCGCAAAGCTAATGGAATCTGTCGAAGATATCTCAGCTGACGCGATCCTCGACGGCCTACCATGGGATTGGAACAGTTATGGGGAATATTTAGATTCGATTGAAAGACTCAACCCTGCACTCAACGTCGTCGGATTGGTAGGACACTCTGCCGTGAGATTTGAGGCCATGGGTGACAAAAGCATGGACGAGGGACAGCAAGCCAACGACCAGGAGCTTGAGCACATGGTTCAAATGGTGAAGCAAGCAGTAGAAGAAGGCGCAGTCGGGTTCTCGACCTCACGATTTCTTCAACACTTGGTACCAGACGGCCGTTGTACTCCAGGAACGTGGGCAGACCTGCGCGAAACCAAAGCAATGCAAGAGGCTGTTGTTGAGGCGGGTGGCACCGGTGGTCTATACCAATCTGCCAACGATATGGCTACACGCTTTGAAACAGAGCTCCAAATGTTTAGAGATGGTACCGAAGTAGGTTGCCAGGTGCTTTTTTCAGGTGGTGCTGGCCCCCAAGGCGATGGTGGCGTATCTCGTTGGAGAGATTTCATGGGAGAGCAAAATGAGGGTGGCAGACGCTTGGCAAGCATATGCCATACTCGTCCGAGCGGAGCTTTCTTTGGCCTAGCTCAACTATCTCCTTTTGTCAGAACTTGCGAATCATGGAAAGAGCTAATGGATCTGCCAACCCTGGAAGATCGAGTTGAAGCGCTTAGGGATCCAAATAAGCGAGCAAAGCTTATTTCAGATGGAATAGCTGCTGGCGACATGCAGAACTTCGCTCATATGCTGCATCCATTTGGAGTCACAGACACACCCGATCTAGACTTCGATAGGAAAGCTAGTTTGGCCCAGCTTGCTGAGGCTGAAGGGAAAGATCCCGTTGAGGTTTACGTTGATAGACTCTTAGCCTCCGAAGGAAAAGAGCTATTCAACTTTTGGATGTTCGGTGGGGCGTTGGAAAATCAATGGAAGTATATGAATCTTCCAGACGTAGTGCCAATGCTCGGGGATGCAGGGGCCCATGTCGGCTTTTTCACTGATACGGACTCTCCAACTGTTCTTTTGAGTGAACTCACTAGAAAGCATGGCGTCTATACCTTGCCGGATGCGGTCCATCGAATCTCTGGAAAGTCGGCTCAGATTATTGGACTCAAAGAGAGAGGCGAGCTCCGAGAAGGTTGGCACGCAGATATCAACGTAATTGATTATGAAAACCTCAGCACGACTCATGCTCAATACGTAAACGATTTCCCTCACAATGGAGGACGATTTGTTGTTAAGGGTATTGGTTACGAAGCAACAATCGTTTCAGGTCAGGTGGTCACCAGGAATGGTGAATATACCGGCAACCGGCCAGGAAGCGTTATCCGAGATTTCATTAGAGGATAATGCTTTTTTAAGTAAGAGCAGAGAAAAAAGCCCCTATTGGGGCTTTTTTTATGGGGGATAAATGTCAACAGAGAACCAAGAACAAATCGACTACTGGAATAACAAGGCTGGGAAAACCTGGACTGAGTTACAAGAGAGAACCGATCAACTACTCAACCCATTTTCGCAAGAGGCAATTGCAGTAGCTAAGATCAACCCCAGCGAATCGGTCATAGACGTCGGCTGTGGCTGCGGTGCCACTAGTCTAGCCATCTCGGAGTTGGGTGCAGAGGTGACCGGTGTTGACGTATCAATACCGATGCTGAACCTCGCCAGGGAACGATCGAAAAATGTTAGTTTTATTGAGGCTGATGCGTCTACCTATCAATCTTCCAAAAAATTTGATTTGGTATTCTCTCGTTTCGGCGTCATGTTTTTCGCAGACCCTTACAAAGCGTTTGCGAACTTACATTCGCTTTCAGCTGGCGATGGAAGACTGGCTTTTGTATGTTGGCAGTCTCCGAAGAATAATCCATGGATGGCAATTCCGGGACAAGTCGTTCGATCATTTCTTCCTGAGAACGAAACTCAGCCTGATCCCAAGGCACCAGGACCATTTGCGTTCGCGGACCCAATTTACCTGAAGGATATTCTTATTAAAACAGGCTTTAAAGATCCGATCATGGCCGACTTCAAAAGCCAATTGCACGTGGCGGATTCCATCGAAGAGGCTGTTTTTTTTCAAACCAAGATTGGTCCTGGAGCACGGATCCTAGCCGAGGTAGATGACCCTGCCCTTAGAAAAGAGGCCATGGACGCTATGGGCGATTCTCTGACGCCCTATCAAACTGAGAAAGGCGTTTACATGGAAGGAGCAGTCTGGATTGTTACCGCTAGGGCCTGATTTAGATAAGCTCCAATCCGTCTAAGTTACCCTCTTCCCGCCACTTCTCCATCAGAGCAAAGAACTCTATTGGGCCTCCGCCGTACGTATTATTTTGCGGTTTTGTATTAACGTTGCCTTCATTGTTGTAATAGCCCGGCGTGCATTTCTCTTGGAAGTCAGCCGTTAGACGGGCTTTTTCAATAATCGTTTTCACCCACTCTGTCTCCGCACGTTGGCTCGCTTCGATGCGATTCGCTCCTTTTTCTCTTGCCTTGCCTAGAATGTGGGCAAGATGAACACTCTGTTCATCAAGTGAATAGGTATAAGTCGCGGTAAAACCCGATTGAGCGGGGCCAAAAAAGAAGGCATTTGGAAATCCTCGGGAGTGCATCCCATGAAAGGTAGATAGACCATCTGCCCACTTTTCTGAAATCGATGTTCCACCAACGCCACGAATCTGATAGCCAGCTCTCCTCGAATAGTCCGTTCCCACCTCAAAACCAGTGGCAAATATGATGCAATCAACCTCGTACTCAGTCCCTTTAAAAATTACGCCGTTCTCAGTGATCTCATCGATACCTCTCCCATCGGTATGTACCAATGTAACGTTCGATCTATTAAAGGTATTAAGGTATTCATCGTGAAAGCAAGGCCGCTTACAGAACTGCCTATAGTAGGGTTTTAATGCTTCAGCCGTAACTTTATCCTTGACGACTTCATCAGCTCTGGCGCGTATCCCCTCCATTTTTTTGAAGTCAGCAATTTCGATTTGGCGGGAAAGATCCATGTAGTCGGTCACTTTCTTAGTTACATACTGCTTGAGCCCTAACTTGTAAAAATCCCTGTTCAACGGTGCAAAAAGAGCCCAGAAACCAATGCGCCATTTCGCTGGCGCAAGATCACGAACCCCACTAAAAAGCGTCCTGAAGGCTTCCGTCCAGCCATCGTTTACAAGATCCTCTTTCACTGGAGCCCCAACCATGAGCGACTCAAAATTCTTTCTTCGCTCACTCTGCCAACCGCTCGCCTGACTTGCCATCCAATTAGGATCAGTGGGTTGATTATTTCGCACGTCGATGGAAGAGGGTGTTCTTTGGAAGACATAAAGTTCTTTAGCGGCAGCACCCAGGTGGGGGACACATTGAACCGCGGTCGCACCCGTTCCGATAATCGCGACTTTCTTGTCTGTTAGACCTGTCAGATTGCCATGAGAGTCGCCACCCGTGTATGCATAATCCCAACGACTAGTATGAAAAGTATGGCCCGTATATTCATTGATACCCCTTATCGCAGGCAACTTGGGTCGATTTAAGGGACCATTCGAATGAACGATAAATTTTGCAAATATCTTGTCTGATCGATTCGTTGACACTTTCCATCTACCTAAATCTTCATCCCATTCGGTTGCGACTACTTCCGTCTGAAGGAGTGCGTTTTCATGAAGTGAATACTTTTGTGCAATTACGCCGCAATATTCCAGCGTCTCTGGCGCATTGGTATATTTCTGTTTCGGCACAAAATCTGTTTTCTCTAGAAGAGGAAAGTAAACGTAAGACTCGATATCACAAGACGCTCCTGGGTAGCGATTCCAGTACCAAGTCCCACCGAAATCCCCTCCCTTTTCAATAATCCTAAAATCATCAATTCCTATATCTCTAAGCCTAGCCGCTGCAAGCATGCCTCCAAAGCCACCACCAATGATGACCACTTCAATCTCTGCTTCTATAGATTCTCTTGAGAAACCTGGCTCTACATAGGGGTCATCAACATAGTGAGAAAAGTCTCCCTTCACTTCAATATATTGGTCGTTCCCGTCTTGCCTAAGTCGCTTATCTCTTTCTTCTAGATACTTATTCCTCAAAGCATCTGGATCAAATCCTAAGTTGGTAAAAGTGTCTGTCGCCTCGGCCATAATTTCCCCCAAAGTACTCTTTTCGTCCTCACAGACAAAAGATAAAACATAGAACGCTGTTTTTAAACCAGTAAACCGATCTTGGGAGGGGCCTCGGGGACAGAAGTCGCAGTATTGGGGAAGGAAGAGCGAGCAATGAGCATCCCCGAGGCTATTTATACATCGTCGGAAACTGCCAAAACTTTAATTTTTAAACAATATCCCTCCATCAGGGTCAACGATATACTTTTCGAACACCTCGTTTTTATTCGATTCCCAGGATGTAAGACTATGACTACTCAAGAGCCGATTAAATTTAAAGGAGCGCCTGGCTCTCCCTATACTAGAAAAATGCTCGCATATTTGCGTTATCGCGGTATACGTTACGAGCTACTTATCGGCGACCATGCAAAATCTTTAGGTATGCCCGATGCCAAGGTGGGGCTACTCCCGACATTCTATCTTCCAAGTGATGACGGCCAAATCGAGGCGGTTGTGGACTCGACTCCTCTAATACGGCGGCTGGAACAAGAATTTTCCGGCAAAGAGGCACTGCCTTCTCATCCGGTTCTTGCTTTTCTAAACTACCTGATTGAGGACTTTGCCGATGAGTGGCTGACTAAGTCGATGTTTCACTACCGTTGGTACTACGAAGACGATATTGATATGGCGGGAACGATCCTTCCTATGTGGACAGGAATACAGGCGTCTTCAGATCAACTAAAAGACATGAAAAATTACGTAGCAAATCGGCAGATCTCAAGACTCTACGTTGTCGGATCAAACGATCTAACAGCACCGGTTATAGAAGCAAGTTATGTAAGATTTCTTTCTATTATGGATAGGCTCATCGAAAAGCAACTCTTTGTCTTGGGATCTCGCCCATCTTCAGCGGACTTTGCGATCTACGCGCAACTAACCCAGCTTGCGAAGTTCGACCCGACGCCTGCCAAGATATGCTTAGAGCAAGCGCCGCGGGTGCTTGCATGGACCGATCTTGTGGATGACCTAAGTGGTAACCCCGGTTTGGAAGATGGTTGGCTGTCCGAAGAAGATCTGAAGCAATCTCTGAAAGAGCTGCTCGATGAGATCGGGAAAGTGTACGTCCCAGCCTTGCTCGCCAATGCGAAAGCCATTGAGGCGGGTGATGAAGAAATGTCACTTGAGATAGACGGAAAGCCATGGAAACAACCGATCTTTCCTTATCAAGCCAAGTGCCTTGAATGGATCCGAGAGGAATATCGGAAGTTAGGAAGCAACGGTCAGGGCCAGGTTAACGCAATCATTGATGGATCTGGCTGCGAGGATTTGCTCACCTAGTCCATATATTCCAAGCTAAATCACAGGAGTAACCTCAAATCAGGGATGGCCTTGGGGACCCCATAAAACGTTGAGAAGATCATCAAGGGGTGCGACGTGGGAGCCTGAATCAACGTTGAATAGATCGCCGTCAGTGAAATGTTCAAGACTAAAGCCATGAGGATCTCTCCAGTAGTCGAAAACTTGACTACCAAGAATATGCTTGCCAACACCCCATCTATGTTCGTACTCGCCTTGCTTAAGACGGTCATGCCCAATCATCAGCGAATCCCAGTCTTCTAACTCGAAAGCGGCGTGATTAAAACCTGATTCACCAGCACCAACTAGAAAAAGCGTGTGGTGATCCACATAGTCTTTGCCCCTGTCGCAACGCAGAAACGCGCCCAAGACATTTTCCTCCGATTCGATATATATCTCATCACTGGTTATCAGCCCAAAACGGTCTTTGTACCATCTTTCACTGTCACGGAAATCAACCACATTTAAGACACAGTGACCAAGGCGCTTGACTAAATTTTTTGGTGGGCTCAGTTTGACTCGCTCCCCCAATCGGAGCCTTTTTGTTCCAGCGTTAAAAGCAGGGCGGGGGACCACTTCATGCTTAGCAGCAGGGTCTATTCCAAATGCGACCTCGACGATATTGCCATCCGGATCTTCCAGAGCAATCTTGCAACCCTCCCCTGGCAACTGAACTTCTTCTAGGGCCGCATTCTCCCTCTTGGCAAGAGCCTCCAAGTCAGCGAGAGAAGAGGCCTCAAAACCGATCCCGATAAAGGCAGGCTCACCAAGCTCAGCGAGATAAACATACTGACTCGTATCGGTGCCTCGAGCCATTAGCAAGTTCTCACTGGATCGAGTCTCAAACCCAAAGTCTTGTAAAAACTGATCTTGCTTAGTTAAGTCAGGGACACTGAATTTGACGTATAAGATATCTTTGATTGAGCTCATCCAATCCTCTCACGCTTGCTAGTAACTTCCACTTTGGACCTTCGTCAAAGGGTGATCACTTGATCCAGATTTGCTCCAGATAGCGCTCCGTAAAGTTGAGGAAAGCAACCCACTGTTGCTCCCGCAACAAGTCCTTTGGGAGACAGAGTCCCCGATCCACATTCAGAAAAATCGCCCTCAGTATACCCTCTTCGCAACGCGCATTGATCACAAGCCATAAGCAGTATTCCCTTTTCCTCAGCGAGTTTACCCAATCGAGCGCCAAATTCGTTTCCCTCCGACAAGATGTGAATATTGTCATCAAAGAAAAACATGCCACAAACACTTGCAACATGGGTTCCGGACTCCAACTGCGGAAGTATCATAGTAGCCAGTTGAAAGGTGGCAGACATATCAGTTTTGAACACATACGCGACATTCATATTCGGTTTCCTTTTTTATTTATTAGGTTTTAAGACTACTGGGTGATCATTAGCCTCGATTTCGACAACCAAATCTTCGCCTTCAAAGTTCATCGTCGATAGGGTGCCATCAAGACCTTCTATAGCCCAGTCTCTGCCATGATCTAGATTAGTGATTCGAAAACTTGTTCTCTTGCCATGGATGGCATTGTTTTGCGGCTGAACCGCCAAATGTAAGTTTTCACCATCCCAATAGGCTTGACGAAGCGCTACTGATGGAAAATCAACACCGACGACTGTTGGCTCGGAAAACTTATCGAAATTGGGTTGCCTAAATATACTACTCCAGGCGCCCCTCTTGCAGACCCAACCAGCCATGATGCGGGCATTCAATTGCCCTCTTGGGTGCGGTTCATTCAGACCCAAACCGAGCGTAAACTCCCCCAACTCGTAGTCCCAGGTTGGTTCTAATAGTTCATCGCAAACGTCCCAAATCTTATATTTGATATCAGGGTTAGCATGCTCTCCAGCGAGTTGAAGCAAGAAGGTCAAGTTTCCTGGTTCTTTCCAAATCTCTGGCAGTTCGCCGGACAACACGTTGGTTCCTGCTAAGAGCATCTCCCAAGCAGCTTCCCCCATCTCTGGCCTTTGGGGGCCTAGATACCAGGCTGGAGCGATCAAGCCAATTGGGCTGGCGACGTGTCTGTCTACGACAGGATCGTAGTAAAGATCCGCATTGGTGGCGCGACCCGCATCCCATTTTACATAATTTTCTTTGGCATATTCCCACCACTTGTCGAATGCTGCATGCGTCCGTTCTTCAAAAATCTGATCATAAAGCCTCAGACCGAGGCCGGCTGCCGAGAGTCACGTAGGCCAAACCTTAGTATTCTCGCAATGACAGCCCATTTGACTATTGTTCCACTGACCCGCCAGAAATTGTGCGATCTTCGAATGAGACCAAGTGAATGAGTTATCTCCATCTCTAATCATGTGGAAGGACTTATTCCATTTTTCATCGCCTGAAACGTATCTGTGAAGGCCGATCAATAATGTAAAAAATCCTTTGTAGAAGAGATTGCCATCGGCCGCGATTGGATCCATTTGAACGCCGTGGGGTTCTATACCGTTCGCAGTCCATCCGGGTACATTGTATTCCCCCCAAAGTCCTTCGGGGATCAACCGCTTATATCGATCCGGGTAATTACCTCTATCTGGATCGTCGCCAAACTGAGTCAGCCAATCAGACGCCGACCACCATCCCGTGTGACGGCTCACCAACTCATCTAGAATCCGACTGTGTACTTCTCTCCATGCTGGGGTTTGATCGCTCATCAACGCCACCGCGTAGCTGGAATCAACAAGATCGAACCGGTGCCAAGATAGCATGGGCTCCCCAGTTAGCTCATCCCAGTGTGGATGAGGTTGACCATCCCTATCCCAATTATCCGGGGTGGTCGCTTTTCGATATAAATATCTCAACCAGCCCATTGATCGATCGTCTAAGATATTAATCTGATTCTTAACCACTCACATTCCCGACACTTATCTTTCTGCATTTTCGATGTGGAAATTTTAACACGCCCCTGCTAAATCATCCCTTCAAAATACGGAATCCTAAAAATGCGACCAGTCTCATATATAATCTTTGCTGGTTAAATTCAGTTTCGATTGAAGGCCATTCGGATCAAAGAAGGAGAAACATGATGCTCAAAGCGGACTACCTAGTGATTGGGGCTGGGGCCATGGGCATGGCTTTTGCCGACTCCATTATTCACAACACCCAATCCACTCTAATTATCGTAGACAAAAACAATGGGCCGGGCGGTCACTGGAACGTCGCTTATCCATACGTTCGCTTGCACCAGCCATCAGCTTTTTATGGTGTCAATTCAAAGGAGCTTGGTAGTAATCGAGTTGATTTAACGGGCTACAACAAAGGCTTGTTTGAGCTGGCATCGAAGCATCAAATAGTGTCCTACTACGAGCAAGTGATGACGGAATTTCTTGATAGCAACCGGGTTCAATTCGTTCCGATGACAGAGTTCCACGAGGACGGGACACTAAAATCAAAAAGTGGATCGCTCATCAATTACGAGACCACCAAGGTTGTGGATGCCACTTATATGAATGTCTCAGTGCCGTCGATGGGACCGCCTCCGTTTAAGATCGACGGCAAATCACGGGTAATTGCGCCAAATGAATTGCCCAAAGAGCTTGGCTCAGCGCAGACCTATACCATTATTGGAGGTGGGAAAACCGCTTTTGACGCGATACTGTTTCTCCTTCAATTTGGAATTAGTCCCTCTGCTATTCAATGGATTATGCCGAGAGATTCCTGGCTTCTTGACCGAGCTAACATCCAACCGATCATGGAATCGTTAGGGATGAGCATGTTTCATCAAAACGCGTCAATCGCTGAGGCAAAAGATCTTCAAGACTTATTTCTGCTGCTCGAAGAGTCCGGTTCACTAATGAGACTGGATAAGACAATCTCACCAACCATGTATCGGTGCGCTACGGTGACAAAAACTGAACTGGAAGAACTGCGCAAAATTGAGAAGATTACGAGGGGATCCAGGGTGACTAGCATCACCGAAAATGAAATTAAACTCACACACGGCTCGCTCCCAAATGATGATCAAAATCTCAACATTTACTGTACTTCTGATGGCCTTGCAAAGAGACCGACAAAAGCAATCTTCGACAAAGAACGGATCACACTCCAATCCGTGAGAACCTGTCAGCAAGTGTTCTCCGCAGCACTTATCGGCTACGTTGAGACACTCTATGAAGAGGATGACGAGAAAAACAGACTGCTAAAGCCGGTGCCACATCCAGATGAAACGAATGATTGGTTGGTGAGTAATCAGCAGAGTGGGGAGAACGCAATTAATTGGTCTCAAAATGAGGCGATTACGACGTGGCTTGCATCGAATAGATTGGATCCGACTTCCTCAATGACAACCAGTCGGGAGACATTCTCGGAAGAACAAGCTGCTAGAATGGTCGAGATCTTTCAGAGGGTTGCGGAAAACGGTCCACGCCTGCGGGCCCTGATAGCAAATTCCTAGTGTTACCTACTCACGAGCGCTTAAGACATTAGAATTTGAGCGTTAAACCCCGTGCTTGCTCGAACGCGAGTTCGGTCAATTGAGGGATCATTTCATTGTGACCCACTTCTGGCCTGTCTTCGATCCATTTCAGGGTCATCAACGACCGCATCAACAGGAAAAGCGGAACCATGGCAACAATATATTCAGATTTCGGCCTAGCTTCTAAGTAACCCTCAGCCATCGCCGATCTAGCCAGTTCGAAATGAGTTCGCGTTTTCGAGTTTAATAGTAAATTATAGACTCCTACCGCTAGATCAAAGGCGTGCCAACCGTAGCCCGCATCATCAAAATCGATGACATTCAAACGGTTGCCATCTTTCAAAACATTATCCAAGTGCATATCTGCATGAATCATCCCAAAGCAATTTGTGTCTTGGGGCAAATCAGAAAGTAGATTCTTAATCTGATTTTTAATTTTCACGAGTCGTTGCCTTGTCTCCTTGTCCGAAGCACCTAATTCCCAGAACTTTCCCCAAAAGGGTTTTTCCCCTACAAATCCTTCGGTATCCCAGCGGTGTCTGGAGAATCCACATTTCGGCTTCCAAGATTTAGCAGCCAAATGGCAGTTGGCCATAAGACTACCTAGCATACTAAAGGTATTTCGAATCTTGTTCTTCGAAGGGTCGTCCTGCAATAATTCGGACAATGGTACTCCAGCGACCCAATCAACTATGCCTATTTGTCGAGTCTCCTCAGTACCTGCCACCGAGACTTTTTCATAATACCGCCCGTCTTTAGACTTCAAGGCTGTCGGCACAGCTATCCCATTCTCCGACAAAAATTCAGTCCATTGCTGCTCTGACTCTAGCTCCGCTCGCGTGTGATAACCAGGCCGATGAACTCTCAGGGCATAATCCTTCCCAGCGCGATCTTTAATCTTGAAGACGGTATTTTCACTTTGAGAAAATAGTTGGATCGATTCTGCATCAATCGACCACAACTCAAGGGCTTTCTTTGCCAGCTGCTCTAAGCTTTCAGTTGGAAGTAACACAAATCCTTCAACTCGCTACGAACTCAAAAGCGCTATCTAAGGCTTCACAAAGCTCGTCAGCATTTTCTTCGTTGAATACTAAGGGCGGCCTAATTTTCAACACATTACGGTGCACCCCTGCATTGGAGATTAAAAATCCCAGCTCCTTCAACTTTTCGACAACCTCAATCGCCCCATCCCGATCTGGCGCCCTACTCTTCTTGTCCTTTACCCAATCAATCGCTAAAAAGAGTCCTTGACCTCTGACATCGCCTACCGACTCATACCTTTCCTTAAATGAGTCAAGCTTCCCCCGTAAGTATCGACCAACTATGCTCACTCTATTGCAAATGTCTTCGTTCTCAATGATATCTAAAACTGCATTTGCTACCGCTGCTTGAAGAGGTGTCGCTGCCATCGTATTGAAGTAGCCGCTCTTGTCGAAGAACGATTCCATGATATCGGCTCGAGCACCTACACCTCCGGTCGGATAGCCCGCTCCCATTGGTTTACCCATCGCCACAATGTCTGGGATGCAATCAACCACTTCATAACCCCACCATTCACCACTTCTGCAAAAACCAGCTTGAACCTCATCAAAGATAACAACGCCACCGGCCTCTCGGACTATGTTAGCGGCACGAGACATATAATCCTTTGGAATATTCGGCAAGCCTTCATTGGCAAAAAGTGAGCAGAATAGAAGTCCAGCAAATTGCACCCCATCTGCAGCGAATCCATCAATAGCTGCCTTGATCTCTTCCAGATAGGGTTGGCAAAAATCGTCCTTTCCAATAGCCGCAGGAAGAGGTCGGTAAAAATCAGGGAAAGAGACTCGTCGAAAGTCAGGCTCAAAGGGTCCTACCGTCATGCGAAATGTCTCATGACTGTTGCCATGGTAAGTCGCGTTACTACAAATTATCCCCATACCTCTTGTATGACTACGAGCTAAACGCATCGCGAACTCAATCGCCTCCGTACCGCTACACACCATCTGCAGAACTTCAAGCGACTCTGCATGCAGGCTCATCAAGCGCTCAGAATAGTCTATTACAGTCTGACTTAAGTAACGGCTGTGGGTATTAAGCAAACCAGCCTGCTTGTTCATTGCCTTCAAAATATGTGGGTGACAATGACCAACGCACGGCACATTGTTATAGCAGTCCATGTACCGCTTGCCATCCGAGTCAAAGAGCCAGACACCTTGCCCTCTGACTAGCTCCAAGGGTTGCCGATAAAACAGGGGGCCTCTCCCCATCGACTGATTTCGCTTTTCTACAAGATTATTGATGGCCATTAATTTCTCACTACCATTCTACCGAAATCGGTTTCAACGATTCCTTCTAGCCGTGAGGCTCGTAGCTAATCCAACTAGCGTTAATATAAAAGCGAGCATTATTCTGGGGTCACCCAATTGAAACCAGGGGTCTATGGGGAATGCAATGGTCTTGCTCATCGCTGCGACTTTATAAGCGTGAGATCCGGAAAATTCAGGGTTGGAACCGATTTCCACCAAATCCCTCCTGCTGCGATAGCGCATACCCGCCGCGCGAGTCCACGTTTCCATGCCATCTGCATTCATCAAGTCCATCGCCTGGCTCGCTGAATCACCCATCCAAATCGGGTGCGAAGCCCTCTTAATAAGCTCGGGCCACATAAACTCCATGTATTTATCCAAGACAGCTGCACTTGAGTCTCCCTCTTTAACTCCTTCAATACGCAGCGGAGTTTCATAAATTTCAATCAGATTAACCATGACAAAGTCATCACCCGTATCTTCTCTGAGGAACTTCTCTAAACGCTCAATCCCATCACTCGTGGTGTCTTCTCGCTCCTGAAATTTTTGCAAATAATAGTCAATCTCCTGATCAGATAGAGGTCCACTAAAAGAGGTGTACCAAGAAAAGAACGCTAAAAACAGGATAGTCAATCCACCCCACACTATTTTTTCAACCGTCATAATAAAACTTCGGTTTCATTCATCCGCTAACGTCGCTTGATTGAAAAATGATCGTGCTAGGAGTTTCACAAACTTTCCTCATTAGCTCCAGCAGCGCGGCGATCGCTCCAGGCTCGTTCTATCAAAGCCATTTCTCCGAGTCGCAACTGAGACTTCTGACCTGTATCAAGACCGAGTTCCATATAGAATTCGTTGTCAACTGAGTAAGCGTCCCACTGCGGGAGATTTTGGCCATTGGGATTGCCGGTTTTCGCAAACTGCGTCCAGATGGTAGCCATTAGTTCGGAAAACTCTTCATCCTTCGCTGTGGGCTTGGCCCCAAAAAGATCAAGATTTCCGAAAATATACCCGAGTTCTCCAGCATGAAACGCACCATACTGCTCGCTATCTTCCACGGGAGGCGCCCAGGTAAACCAATAAAGGTAAGCGTCGCTTTCCACTTTCTCCATTTGGCGTGACCAAACACGCATGGGATAAGTGAATAAAACATCACTGAACATGTTGGACCAGGATTCATCGACTTCAACGCCTTCCTGAGTAGGATAGAACTCCTCCAAGTCCTCAAGCACTTCAGGCAAGAAGATCCGCGCTTGTTCCATCATACCTGTTTTGCTATCCGAGGGATCTTCTGACAAAGCCTTGAACATAGGAAGAAAGGTCGTAGCCTCATCCGCATTAGAACCAATCATAATGGGCACATCTGATTGCAACCCCTGGTCGAAGATCGACTGAACTTCTTCCGGTATGACCTCACCATCGACAATCGCCAGGCTGTCATAAGCGGTGCAAAGTGATGTTGGGTTTTCTGCATTTTGCATTGTTCTTTCTATAATGCTTACTGCAGGCAGACCTCGCAGAGCTTCCAAACCAACGTCGTCAACTGAATCTCCCAACATGGCCGCCGCACAATCGGCACCAATCGATTCCGCTGACTGATGGCCGTTTCTTGCCTCCGCTCTGAAAGCCATTGGCTGAAATGCTCCCCCGCTCTGTCCGATTACACGATGAAACAAACCTTTCGCTAACGGACTCGCTTGCAACAGCGACACGCTCAAAGATCCAGCCGACTCACCAAAAATAGTTACGTTTTGCGGATCTCCACCAAATTTCGATATGTTGTCACGAACCCACTCTAGGGCAAATATTTGATCACGAAGCCCTTGATTACCTGACACTCCTGAGAGGTTTTCTTGGCTTAAAAGTTCGTGCGCATTAAAGCCGAATATACCTAATCGATAGTTGATGGTGACCAAAACCACCCCCTTTGACGTAAGTAATTCACCGGGGTATTCGCTCCCTGAGCCAGTAACTAGAGCACCGCCGTGTATCCATACCATAACAGGCATGGCATCTTCTTCATTGTCTGCTCTCGTGTGGACATTCAGTAGGAGACAGTCTTCCGACATCTCAAAGCCTGTCGTTCCATAAAAATCCCCCCCCATGCCCTGGGGTTGCATACACGCGGGTCCTGGCTTGGATGCATCAACCGTACCCTCCCAGGATTCAATAACTGCGGGCGGCGCCCAGCGAAGAGCCCCAACAGGCGGTGCCGCGTAGGGAATGCCCATATACTCTTTGAGTACTCCATCGCGAGTAATGCCCGAAATCGCTCCCGCTGAGGTTTGTACTACAGTTCCGACAGGGCTTTTGGTTGGCTCCTGTTGAGTACAACCCAATATTAAGATAAAGACCAAACCGACAAAATAACGCATAGAACGCCTCCTCCCTTAAACGTAATATCAAAACATATCTTTTTTGCGCTTTTTTACCAACCCCAAGCTGGACCCTGCCGTCCATAGACTGAGGAGAGTATTTCAATGGAGGACCTAACACTCTTGGTTAGCGGGTCGCTTCCCTCTCTTAGGAGAAGGATTCAGCAAGGTCACGCCACCCCCTTTTCACCTGAAGCTATAGGCTTTGGGCGATTTCTTTCCTATTGAGAAGAGGAAGCATTAAGGCCGGTTACTATCTTCAAATCCAACCTCGATTGAACTTTAGTCCTGCTCCATTGACCAAGTTTTGCTCGACATCCTTGCTCGTTCGAATTCAGAGAGATCCTCGGCTAATTTCGGATAGGCCGGTGTACTTTTTATTTCGGTTGGCATCTTATTGGCGACTGCCTCTTGGTCGATGTTCGGTCTCTTCTTAGCTGCGTTTTCCATGTTAAAAACCTTTTCCAGATTGCCCCCCGGCACCATTGATAATAGTAAAAAAGGGTAATTATCATAGGGAATAATTAAAATATTATATATTCTTTCTAGGAATATATTATTTCTCGCTCGCGTTTACTTAGGGTGATTTTATATATCCTTAAACAGGCGGACCCAATCCAACCAGGTCTGCATTAATTCGCTTCATATCTTCTTCATCTAATCTGAAAGAGCCAGAGTAGGCGTTGGAGATTGCTTGTTGAGTGCTTTTATTCCCAAGCAATGCATGAGTGACCCCTGGCTGGCCTAGAGTCCAAGCCGTGGCAATATTGCCAATTGAGCAGGAGTATTTCTGTGTTAAATCATTCCATGTCGAAAACATGCCTTGCAGCCGTCTTCGATTTTCAATCCTAAACCATGGCAACCAGTCTGCAACATCATTTCTAAAATCATCCTTGCTAAAAATGCGTTCCGGGCCAACACTGCCTGTAAGCAAGCCTTGCTCCAAACACCAGTAAGCAATACCGGAGATCTCATATTTTCTGCAAAAAGGCGTCTGCTGCTGATCTGCCTCTCTCGATAACATGCTGTAACGAAACTGATTACTATCTAATTCACCAGCCCGTCGATATGAATCCAATTCTTCAAGAGACACATTTGAAATTCCAATTGCCCTCACCTTGCCTTCTTTTTTTAAGTTCATAAGACAATTCATGGTCTCTTCGATTGGCGTCCTCGCTGGAGGGATCGAAGGTTTATGACACTGCAATAAATCAATATAGTCTCTGTTCAATCTTCTTAGGCTTGCCTCTACCTCTTCGACAATCACTGACGGCTCAAGACTAAGATACGTTTTACGGCCGTTTTTCACACCAATGAAGGAACCACGCTGATCGTCCAATAAAACGCCGCACTTTGTCGCAACAATGACTCTATCAGAGCGATCGGATATTGCTCGGCCGATTACACTTTCCGCGCGCCCCCATCCATAAGATGGGGCCGTATCAATGAGGTTAACGCCTTTATCGATAGCAGCGTGAATTGTGTTGATGATCTCTTTATCACTAATATTTGTTTCACTTGTAGTCTCTTGAATTCCAGCCGTGCCAAATCCAATGACTGACGCCGAGATTCCTGAGTTTCCGATCGCTTTGAATTTCATGCTAGTCGCACCGACATCAGCAGAACCTCACTACCCCATGGAACGGGGCGAAAAGTTGGCTCCGCCTGCTGGGCTCGAACCAGCGACCCGCTGATTAACAGTCAGCTGCTCTACCAACTGAGCTAAGGCGGAGTAAGCTTCTACTGAAGGGCGTTCCCCGAGAAGCAGCACCATTTTAGTTGGCTAAGTAACAATTGCAAGATTCAAAAACCCATTGATAGCTTAAGATTAGTTTTTAGTTTGAGATCGTCTCGTAAAGACTCGCTTTAGCTCAACCGTATCTCCATCAGCCCTCACCATGAAATCAACTATCAACTTACCATTTGCTTCCATTAAATAACGCTCTACCACTCGAATGTCTGACGAGTTTGAGTCAACTGTGAATACGTCCGAATCCCAGCCTGAATATACCTTCCATATTCCTCTATCCCTTCGCCCTAACGAGACATCTCGATATGTGCCGGGTTCATAATCGAATCCAAACGAGAATTGATCAGCTTCAATTGACATACTGTCCGCCGACAAAACTCCGAACTCTTGTCGGACCAACGCGATCCCAGAGCCTCTTAGTAATCTCTGAACTTCTTTCCTTAAATTTGAGCCCAGACCTGCGCCATCGCTTTCTTTTTGAATAAGCTTCCGCACATCATCTGAGGATGCATTCTCTATTTCCCAGTAGCCTCGCAAATCAATGTTAGTATTGGAACTAGCCGCGAGGTAGTTGGAGGAACAGCCTGCTTGAGAGAGAGCTATAAAGGCGAATAACAATAGCCAAACTTCGAGCGATCGTTTTACACAATTCGATTTCAATTCAGTATTTCAAAAAAGAGCCCTGCTTCCGCAATGATTCACAGGCGTCGGCAACAAGCTCATCCATAATTTCGGCTACCGGTCTCACTCGATCAAAGTATCCCACACTCTGGCCAGCCCCCGAGTGAATAAGAGGTTCCACGTCATGCTCCTCTATAGCCCCCAACAAATCGCCAACCAGAACATCTTGCAAAGGCATTCGCAGGGGTTCAGGGGCATCATTATCTTCCCATGCCTGGCTCCACTCAGACCGAACCTGACGGAAAGGCTTCCCGCTTTCCGATTTCGTTATGACGGTATCTGAGCTGGTTGCCTCAATCAGCTTCTTCGTGTTGATCGGATGTAAATGACTCTGATGCTCACTTGAAAATAACCAAGCGGTTCCCAGCCAAACTCCCTGGGCTCCCATAGCTAGCGCCGCAGCGATATGCCTTCCAGTTGCTACACCACCCGCAACCAAGACCGGTATGTCTCCCGCCAGATCCACTATTTGAGGCACTAATGAATACGTTCCAATCGGCCCAGTGTGCGCGCCAGCGTCATAACCCTGCGCGACGATGACATCTACCCCTGCCGACAAAGCTCTGACTGCGTGATGCGGACTTCCTATCAATGCGAGCGTTAATTTGCCCCGCCTTTTTGCTTCTGCTACGACACTCGGCGGCGCTCCAATTCCACAGGCCAACATATCAACGTCTGAATGAAGGACAGCGTGAAGCTGCTGCTCTTCAATCTCTTTGGAGCGTATAAATCTCGTTCTCATACCAGGCTCTGATGCATCAGGCACATTATATTTTTTCTTTAGCTCCTCGACGAATCGCTTATGAACATCCGGAATCTCTGCCTCAATGTCGTCTCTAGAATTGAATTCGGGCATGCCAGGAGGTAGCACTAGGTCCACGCCGAACACTTTTTTTCCGACCTTGGAGCGAATTATCGCAAGCTCTTGTTTTATCTCTTCTGGAAATCTGCGCGTTGCGCCATAAACTCCAAAACCGCCGCAACTGCTTATAGCAGAAACGACATCCACGTCATGCGCGAAACCAAAGATAGGGAGTTCAATTCCAAGACGCTCACAAATCGGTGTCCAAAGTTTTTTCATGACGCCTAGGAAGATAATGTCTCTGGGCCTGACCCATCAGTTTTTAGAGCTGAATGCTTGCTTTTGAGTTGTGTGATAATTTTCTCGAGCCTTTTTATCTCACTAGATTGCCTTAGCCTTCTAATAAAACCGAAAATAGATCCATACACGGCCCCAGCAAGAAAAACACCAAATAGCCACCAAAACAGACTCAACTCAAATGGCGTGCGCCAGTACAAAAAGCTGAGCGAGACTTTTTCTTGGTTTACGGCAATAGCCGCAACCAGAAACGCCAACACGCAAAGAGAAATCCAAAAAATGCTGCCTATCACCTTCATAACCAGCTACCTTAAATGGCGCAGCGGACGTTGCACAGGGATAAATGTCAATCCAAGCCTTGCTTTCCTCGAAAATTTACTCGAGATCGAAGCTCCTTGCCCGGCTTGAAAAACGGCACGTGGCGATCCGAAAGCCCCACTGATGCACCTGTTTTTGGATTGCGACCAATCCTGGCCTTTCTGTAGTGAAGCGAGAAGCTCCCAAAACCGCGAATTTCAATCCGTTCTCCATCAGCTAACGCAGCTGTCATTGCATCAATAACAGTCCTAACTGCCAGATCAATATCCTCTGGCGGTAGCTCTGCGCCATTCCTCCGGCGATACGTTTCACAAATGCAATCGATTAAGGCCGATTTTGTGAGCGTTTCCCCCATCTGAATTACTTCGAGGGCCTGAAAACCCTACTTATCCTCACTGGGCTGGTCCATTTGAGCCTTTATAAGATCACCCAAGGTTGCAGGTCCAGATCTCTCACTCTCTTGTCGTTGATGGTCCTTAACTGCTTCTCTCTCCTCCTGTTCGTCTTTTGCTTTAATAGAAAGGGATATTGTCCGCGCCTTTCTATCGACCCCAATGATTTTTGTTTCAATCTCCTGCCCAACTTCAAGGACTTTAGTAGCATCATCTATTTTGTTTGAATCTATCTCTGACGCCTTTAGGACACCTATAACCTCTTCAGCCAATTCCATCACAGCCTCTGCGGCACTAACTTCTGTGACCCTCCCTTTAACTATTGAGCCTCGGTCGCTCACCTCTAGGAATTCACTAAACGGATCTCTCTCTAATTGCTTAATACCTAGAGAAATACGCTCTCTCTCCGCATCAACCGCCAAAATAACCGTCTCTATTTCATCACCTTTCGAGAACCTTCTAACTGCTTCCTCTCCCGGCTCGTTCCAGGAAATATCTGAGAGATGAACCAAACCGTCGATTCCACCGTCCAATCCAATAAAGATTCCAAAATCTGTAATCGACTTTATGGATCCCTTTATTCTTTGTGTTTTTTCGTGGACCGCCCCGAAAGCTTCCCAAGGGTTAGGCCTACACTGCTTGATGCCCAGGGAAATTCTGCGCCTGTCTTCATCTATCTCAAGAATCATGACCTCTGTCTCATCACCGACTGATACAACCTTGGATGGGTGCACGTTCTTGTTAGTCCAATCCATTTCTGACACATGCACTAAGCCTTCGACGCCTGATTCTATCTCAGCAAAGCAACCATACTCAGTCAGGTTAGTTATTGTCGCCTGTACCTTCGCCCCTTCTGGGTATCGAGATATGATATCTGACCATGGATCATCTCCTAGTTGTTTCATACCGAGACTCACTCGGTTTTTTTCTTTGTCAAACTTCAGAACTCGGACATCTACTTCGTCCCCCACGTTGACCATCTCACTAGGGTGCCTAATTCTCTTCCAAGCCATATCGGTGATATGCAAAAGTCCGTCAACTCCACCCAAGTCGACGAAAGCGCCATAGTCAGTAAGATTCTTGACTATTCCCTTCACATTTTGACCCTCTTCTATCGATGCCAAAAGCGCATCCCTTTCATGGCTGTTTTCTTGTTCTAATACAGCCCTCCGAGAGACAACAACATTATTCCGTTTTTGATCTAACTTTATTACTTTGAATTCAAGGGGCTTGCCCTCTAAATGTGCGGTATCTCTTAGGGGTCTCAAGTCAATCAGGGATCCAGGGAGGAATGCTCTAATATCAGCCACCTCCACAGTAAACCCGCCCTTAACCTTGCCATTAATGACGCCAGTTATGATTTCCCCAGTTTCGTTTGCATCTTCTAAAGCACTCCATGACTCGGCTCTCCTCGCCTTCTCTCTAGATAGTCTCGTCTCTCCGAAGCCATCGTCGACTATCTCCATCGCGACTTTAACTTGATCCCCGATATTTAAATCACAATTGCCCTCTTCATCGAGGAACTGACTTTTAGGTATAACCCCTTCTGACTTAAGTCCTGCATGAACAATGATCCAGTCTTCCTCTATATCGATTACGGTGCCCATCACTATGGAACCTGGCGACATTTCAATAGTATTTAAGCTCTCTTCAAAAAGCTCTGCAAAAGATTCACTCATTTATTACTCAGACCGATTAGAACGATATCCTTCCTAAACCGATCTTTCTCCCTGTTATTAACATTGAATACTCGGCAACTCTTAGGGCCAATCTATTACGGGTATAACACCGCTCCTTACTATTATTTCTCTCTCGAGAACTCTATGTCACCAAGCCCCTTTTTCTAACCTCCAACAAAGCGAGGTCAAGAACTTCCTCAACCGTGTGTTCGGAACTATCTACGATCACAGCTTCCTTAGCCGCCTTCAGTGGCGCAATCTGGCGCTGTTCATCTTGAGAATCACGTTCTTTAATCTGGCGGATGAGGTCGGGCAAATTAACACTCAAACCCTTGTTTTTCAACTGAATAAATCGTCGCTTTCCTCGGACAGAAGCAGAGGCAGTAAGAAAAATTTTCAACTGGGCCTCCGGAAAAACTACGGTTCCCATGTCTCTTCCATCGGCCACTAAACCCGGCGAACTAATAAAGGACCTTTGGAAACCTAAAATGCCGCTTCGCAACCTCGGATTTGACGCTATTTTCGAGGCTCTAAACCCGATCTCCTCGGTTCTTATGTCCTCACTAACATCTTTACTGTTCAAATAGATTTTTTTACTTTTCAACTCGATGTTCAGGGAATTTATCAGCTCAAAAATTTCACGCTCTTCTGCCTCATGGATTTCTATCTTTTTACTCAATGTTTCAAGGGCAATCGCCCTATACAGTGAACCTGAATCGAGAACCGCCCAGCCTAAGGCTTTACCTAGGGCGCTCGACAAAGTTCCTTTTCCCGAACCACTTGGTCCATCAACAGTAACAATAGGCACTGAACTTCGAGACACTAACCCAACTTCCTTCTGACAGCATCAGCCAACGCTCTGATGCCGGCTTCATGATCATCAGCAACCAACATCTCCTCTAAAGCATCTATATCTAAGCGAAATTTTTCTAATGCTCTTAACAACTCTTCACGATTCATTTGGAAGATTCCCCACCAGAGTTCAGGGTCAGCGGCTGCAATTCGCGTAAAGTCTCGATAACCACCTCCGGTCAATGTTTCCAGTTTCTTATCGACCCCTAACATATAGGCAAATGATAAAAAATGGGGCAAGTGGCTAGTAACTGCCAGCGCTTTGTCATGCTCGTCTGCCGACATCCGAAGTGTTTTCGCACCAATCGCTGACCAGAGCTGCTCAACCTTTGCAACCGCGTCTTTATCGGTGAATGCCAAAGGTGTAATCGCTACAAGGGAGTTCTCAAATAGCCTCTCCTGGCCATTTTCAGGCCCGGTTTTCTCCGAGCCCGCTATTGGATGGCATGGGACGAAACGGGCCATAGAGCCTTTGCTCATTCTAGATAGAGCCTCTGTAAGCGGAGTTTTGACACTGGCGACATCAAAAAAGACACCAGAGTGCGGTTCCACCGACTCAATAATTTCCCCAAAGGAGGCTATTGGCGCACAAAAAGCAACTAGCTCTGCATCCTTCGGCACTCGATCGACCTGTTCATCTATAAGTCCTTGATCAACTCCATAACGCAAGTGCTCAATGCTTCTATCAATAGCTACTATCCGATCAGCGAGGAGCTTTTTTTTGACCGCCTTGGCTATTGAGGCTCCAATCATGCCAAGGCCAACAATAGCGAGTTTTTTGACTCTAAAGTTAGGCACCGAGAACTTTAGCCAAAGAATTCAGAAAACGACTATTTTCCTCCGGCAGGCCAACTGAGACCCTTATATAATTTGGCATACCATATTCACCTATCGCTCGGATGATGACGCCCTCTTTTAATAATTCCCTAAAAAGCTCTTGGCCATCTCTGTCACAGTCTACAGCTAAAAAGTTACCGCCCGAGGGTATCCAAGAAAGACCTAATTCATCCAAACCTTTTTCTAGCTGACTCAGCCCTTTTTCGTTCTTTTGTCGACTTTCGGTGACGAATTCGTCGTCGGACAAGGCCGCCACGCCAGCAGCGAGGGTCAACCCACCGACATTGAATGGTTGCCTAGCACGATTCAAAAGATCCGCAAATCTGCTACTTGTTACGCTGTAACCTAGCCTCAGTGAAGCCAACCCATAAATCTTTGAGAATGTGCGAGTCACAATCAGATTCTCAAAACGCTCCATCAAGCAAAGAGCCGACCCATACTGGGGGTGATCTAGATACTCAAAATATGCCTCATCGATAACGACCCAAACGGATTTCGGTACCGCCGACAGAAGCCTCTCTATTTCTTTTAGCCCGACCCAAGTTCCCGTCGGATTATTAGGGTTAGCAATAAAGATAAGTCGGGTTTTGCTACTTATTTTTTCTCGGACAGCTTCTAAGTCGGCTCCAAAGCCGCCAGTAGCAGGCGCTACAACGATCTCCCCATTTGCGCACGTTACAGACAGCTTATAGACAACAAAGCTATGCTCTGGGATTATTGCCTCGAATCCAGGCTCCATAATCACTCTAGTTATTAGATCCAGAACATCATTAGAGCCATTGCCCAAAGTAAGCTGGTCGAGCTCTATGTCGAGTTTTTTCGCCAAAATCTTTTTCAACTCGTGACCGCTGCCATCTGGATAACGGTTTAATTCTGCTTTTCCTGTGAAAAGTAGTTCAGCCACCTTACTGCTAAAGCCCAAGGGGTTTTCATTGCTCGCCAGTTTGATGACGTCACTGAGCCCCATTTCTCTCGCCAATTCTTCTACCGGCTTGCCCGGCTTGTAGGGCGTAATACTTTGAATCTTTTTATTAGTGTTTTCCATCGCTCACTCTTGCAAAGACGCTTTAGGATAAGACCCCAAAAAACGAACGCCCAACGCTATTTCTCCAACCTCCTGTAAAACTTTTTCAACCCGCTGCTCAGACACGTGACCGTCAAAATCTATAAAAAACACATAGGACCAATTGCCTTTGCGCTCCGGTCGAGTTTCTATCCTTGTCAAGCTGATACCGTGATTTTGGAAAGGCTCCAAGACCTTCAACAGGGCCCCTGGCTCATTGTTCACTGACACTAAAGCCGAGGTTTTATCATCTCCCGACGGCAGAATTCGCTCCTTACCAAGAACTAAAAAACGCGTCCTATTGTCAGACTTGTCTTCAATGCGACTATGAATAATTTCCAAACCATATCTAACGGCAGAGACTTGACCAGCTATCGCAGCTATCGCGAAATCTTCAGAGGCCTGACGGGCTGCTTCTGCGTTGCTTGCAACCGAAACTTTGGGTACACCCGGATAATTCCTCTCCAGCCAATTTCGGCATTGGGCAAGACTTTGTTCATGAGCTCTTATCTCTAGAATCGCATCAATAGCCTTTTGAGACCTCATGAAATTCTGATGTATAGGCAATTCAATCTCACCACAAATATTCAGTTCCCTCTCTAGCAAACAATCAAGGGTTTGATTGACCATTCCCTCGGTCGAATTTTCAACCGGCACCACTCCATAATGCGACCTGCTGCTTTGCACTTCTTCAAAAACCTCTTCTATCGAACTTGAGGAATTCTTCTCAACCGCGCCACCAAAATGTTTTGATACGGCTGCCTCAGTGAAAGTCCCCTCCGGTCCAAGATAAGCGACTGAAATCCTTTTCTCTATATTCAAGCACGCCGATATGATCTCCTTGAAGATCGGCATAACATTAGTGAAAGCAAGGGGACCGTTGTTGTCTTGCTCTAACTTCCTCAGGATTTGCGCCTCACGCTCTGGTCTGTAGTAAGAAACCGTTTCATCGGGATCTGAGTATTCCTCTTTGAGTTTTCCAACAGCTAGCGCCGTCTCTGCCCGCTCGTTTACCAGGGAAAGTATTTCAGAATCAATCTCATCAATCCTATTGCGAAGAGGTTCTAGCAACTCTTTATCCATATTTAGTTTCAAACTCTTTCATGAAATCCAAGAGCGCGTGAACCGCCCCAGCTGACACACCATTGTATATACTGGCTCTCATTCCTCCGACGCTCCTGTGGCCCTTTAAATTTGTTAGGCCAATCTGTTCAGCCTCTCTTAAGAACGCCTCATCCAGAGATTCATCTTTTAGTTTAAAGGGAACATTCATAGTTGAACGATAACGAGGATCTACGGGCGAATCATAAAAATCACTAGCCTCTATAGCGTCATAGAGATTCTGCGCCTTCTCATTATTTATTTTTTCAACCGCATCCAATCCTCCCAGCTCTAATAACCACTCGAAGACTAAGCCAGCAAGGTACCAGCTGTACGTTGGTGGCGTGTTCAACATAGAATCTGCCTCTGCTTGAGCCCTGTAATTAAATACGGCTGGGGTCTCGGGTCTTGCCATTGAGCAAAGGTCCTTTCTCACGATTACTATCGTCAAACCGGCTGGGCCGATATTTTTTTGGGCTCCCGCATATATAAGGCCAAAGTCGTTTATATTTATCTGGCGAGACAAGAGTTCTGACGACATATCAGCAATTAAAATCTTGTCCAGTGAAGGAAATTCTTTGAACTGAACCCCACCTATTGTTTCGTTTGAGCAGATATGAACAAATTGAGAATTCGAGCCCAAGCTCCAATCAGCTTCCTCTGGAACTCTATCGAATCCAGTTTCAATAGACGATGCGATTACATTCGCGTGACAGTATTTTGAACATTCAGCAATCGCTTTTTGCGACCATGACCCTGTCGAAACATAGTCAATCGAGTCTTCGGGACTTGCCAGATTCATAGGGAAAGCGGAGAACTGTGCGGTCGCTCCACCCTGCAGGAACAGAACGTAATAATCTTCTCCAATTTTTAGAAGATCCCTTAAATTTGCCTCCGCTCTAGATGCAATTTCAACGAAAACGCCGCTCCTGTGGCTCATTTCCATCACCGACATCCCACTAGAGCCGTAGTCAAGCATCTCTGCCCTCGCTCTCTCTAGGACAGACTCAGGGAGCGCTGCAGGTCCAGCCGAAAAATTGTGCACTCTCACCATCGGGTTCACTCCGCTCGAAAAAAAGAAAAATTCGCAATCCTAATCAATCTTCGGATTGCTCCTCTTGCCGATCAGCTATCCTCTCAACGCTGTTGAGAAGCTCTCCTTCCTTCAAGGAAATCAGCTTCACACCCTGCGTATTTCTTCCGACCACAGATATCTGCTCAGTTGGTATTCTTACAAGAGTGCCACTGTTTGATATGAGCATAACTTCATCTCCATCAAAAACTTGGGATGCGCCTATCATCTTGCCATTTCGCTCACTCGTTTGTATGGCGATAACCCCTTGGCCACCGCGCCCTTTTGCAGGAAAGTCCCTCATAGGCGTCCGCTTCCCGTAACCGTTTTGACTCGCGCTTAGGAGATAACCATCTGAGGGAATAATCAAAGAAATCAAACTTTCCGACTCCCCAAGCTTAATCCCTCTCACCCCTCTAGCGCTCCGCCCCATCGAGCGCACTGCCGCCTCATTGAATCTTATTGCTTTCCCCGAACTTGAACAGAGCATGATGTCACTCTTTCCGTCGGTTATTTCAGCTCCAATCAACGTATTATTTTCGTCAAGCTCCAAAGCAATAAGACCGCTCGTCCTTGATCTTGAGAATTGCTCTAATGGCGTTTTCTTGACAGTACCATTCGCCGTTGCCATAAAGACAAAATGGTCTTCCAGATAACTAGTTACTGGTAATACAGCAGTTATCCTTTCTCCCTCTGATAGAGGGAGCAGGTTTACCATTGGTCGCCCCTTGGCCGTCCTGCTGCCCTGAGGTATCTGGAACACTTTCAACCAATAAACTTTACCGATATTCGAAAAACACAATAGGACGTTGTGAGAATTCGTAATAAGCAAATGCTCAACAAAGTCCTCGTCTTTGACGGAGGTAGCTGCCTTTCCGCGACCCCCTCGTCCTTGCGCCTGATAGACATCTAAAGGTTGGGTTTTCGCATATCCCTGATGGGAAATCGTCACAACGAGTTCTTCCTCAGCGATTAAGTCTTCGTCCGTGAGATCTTCCTGGCTGTCGATAATCTCCGTCCTTCGATCGTCTCCGAACTCGGATTTAATATCCTCTAACTCACCCCTGATCACCTCGACCAACTTGGATTCGGACCCAAGAATTTCCTGCAGTGACCCAATCTCTTCGAGAATGTCTTTGTAATCATCGATAAGCTTCGTTTGCTCCATCGCGGTTAGGCGATGCAATCGGATTTCTAGAATCGCTTGGGCTTGCTCCTCAGATAGGAGGTAAGATCCGTCATAAAAACCATGTTGGTCGGATAATCCCTCGGGCTTACATGCATCAAATCCAACTCGTTCCAGGAGCGATTCCAAAACGGTTGCTACCCAGCGCCGCCCCATCAGAGCCTCTCGAGCCTCTGACGCAGAAGAAGATTCCCGAATCAGCTGAATAACTTCATCGATATTCGCGAGCGCCACCGCCTGCCCTTCCAAAATGTGTCCTCGTTGCTGAGCTCTTTTGAGCAGAAAGAGCGTTCTTCTTAGTACCACTTCTCGGCGATGAGAAAGGAATGCTTCCAGCATCTCTTTTAGATTGAGAACTTTAGGCTCTCCTTTGACGAGGGCCACATTATTTATTCCATATGCGGTCTGTAATTGGGTTAAGCTATACAAGTTATTTAATAGAACGTCTCCTGATTCACCTCGTCGTAGCTCTATAACAATTCTCAGACCATCTTTATCGGATTCATCTCTCAACTCAGAAATGCCTTCGATCCTTTTTTCTTTCACCAATTCCGCGATTTTTTCAATGAGCTTCGATTTATTCAGCTGATAGGGAATCTCGGTGATTACGATCTTCTCCTTTTCGGCTTTGTCCACCTCTACTTCCGCTCTCGCTCGAACATAAATCCGACCTCGGCCAGTTCGATAGGCATCTAAAATCCCCGCTCGACCGTTGATGATTCCACCAGTCGGAAAATCGGGGCCGGATACAACCGTTAGAAGCTGGGGAAGTTCCGCATCTGGATTTTCAAGCATCATCAAGCAGGCTTCTATGATTTCGCTTAGATTATGAGGAGGTATATTTGTTGCCATACCCACTGCAATACCTGAGCTCCCATTAACCAGTAAGCAGGGCACTCTCGTTGGCAAAACTTCTGGCATTGATAGGGTGTCGTCATAATTATTTACGAAATCAACCGTATCTTTATCTAGATCAGCTAGCAGTTCGGAGGCAAGCTTAGTCATCCTGACTTCCGTATAACGCATTGCAGCAGGAGGATCACCATCGATGGAACCAAAGTTGCCTTGGCCGTCCACCAACTGGTATCTCATCGACCACTCTTGCGCCATTCGAACTATTGTTTCGTAAACAGCCGCGTCGCCATGTGGGTGATATTTCCCTATCACCTCTCCAACCACCCTAGCTGATTTGACATAAGGTCTGTTGTAGGTGCTATTCAGTTCGCTCAAAGCAAATAAAGACCTTTTATGCACCGGTTTAAGCCCATCACGCACATCTGGTAGCGCCCGTCCGACGATTACGCTCATCGCATAATCCATGTAGGACTGTCTGAGTTCATCCTCAATGTTTACGAGCGAATAATCAGCTCCATCCGAAGATAAATCGGGGGGTAAACTGTCTGCCATGGATTAACTTACCAGGTGATTTTTCACCCGTGAATCCTAACACAATGACCACTTTTTCGCTCTTTCTATGATCCCCCAAAAATGCCGAAGAAGACCGGCAACAAAAAACAATCGCGTCAGTCTTGTCGCGAAATGCTATGATTAGGCATGGCAAAAAATTGTTTGTTAGTGTCGGCTGGCTGGCTACTCACCGTCAAGGAAGACCGCGAATGTCGTGAGGATTGGGCGTTCCTAATCGACGACGGCACAATAACAGACATAGGCCCGAGAAAAGATTTGAACGCCAAATATTCAACGAGCGATAAGCTCGCGCTTAATGAACACATTGTCTGTCCCGGTTTAATAAATTGCCATAATCACGCTGCAATGAAACTGATGCGAGGACTCGGTCAAGGTTTAAACCTAGACGACTGGCTTCACCAGGCTATTTGGCCGTTTGAAAGGGAGCATCTCGATGCTCCTAATGTGAGTCTCGGTGCTGAACTAGCAATGGTGGAAATGCTAATGTCCGGCATTACGACTTTTTCAGACATGTATTTTTTTCCTGAAACCGTCGCCTCGGTAGCTGAACGACTTGGTCTAAACATCCAATTGGCAGTTCCCATTATTAGTTTGGATACTAGATGGGCACGCGGTTCCGAGGAGTGCATACATCGAACACTTGCCCTCCATGATTTATATCGAGATCACCAACATGTATCTGTCGCGTTCGGACCACACTCGGTCGAGGCACTGGATCTAGAAACTCTAGAAAAGATAGGAATGTATGCGGACGAACTGGATATTGGAATACAAATACATCTGCAAGAGACAAGCGGCGAGTTAGACCGAGCTCTAAAGAACCATGGACACAGCTTCGTCGTTTTGCTCAAAAAAATCGGGCTGATGAATGACAGGCTGCAAGTCGTGCATACAGTTCACCTGACGAGCGAGGATAAAGCGATCCTCGCGGAGACAAATGCGAACGTAATCCACTGCCCGAGTTCAAATCTACTGCTGGGGTCAGGCATTTGTCCCACTAGGGACTTATTGGACCTTGGTATCAATGTTGCCCTTGGAACAGATGGCTCAGCGTCGAATAACGGGATAGATCTTCTATCAGAGGCCGCTCTAGCAGAAAGTCTGATCAAAGGCGTCGCCCAAGACGCTTCCGTTTGCAGAGCTTCCAACGCACTGGATATGGCTACGATAAACGGCGCTAGAGCTTTGGGTTTAGAGCGACAGATCGGTTCGCTAGAGGTTGGGAAAGATGCCGACTTTGTGGCCTTCGACACACGTCACCCTGCGATTGAGCCAATGATAGACCCCTTCAGATCGATAATATCCCACTCAGGAGCTCGCTGTATTTCCCACGTCTATGCCAAGGGAAAGCCGCTTGTAGAAAATGGAATCTGTGTGAACACCGACTTGGCAGATCTGATGGAAAAGGCTGCAGATTGGCGAGCGAGCAAGGCGTTTCGGGAAATCAGCGAACGAGCTTACTATTAAAAATATGCGCAATATCAACGATGCCGAAATCAAAAAGTTCGATGAGCTAGCTCATAAATGGTGGGACACAGACGGCGAATTCCGAGCATTACACGATATAAACCAACTGCGTCTGGACTTCATTCTTCAGAGATCTAATTTGACAAGTGGACCAGTAATCGATGTTGGCTGTGGAGGGGGAATCCTTACAGAGAGTCTCGCAAAAATTTCTCCAACAAACGTCACAGGTATAGATTTGGCCAATAGGGCGCTCGAAGTGGCAAAGCTTCACGCACGAATCTCCGAAGTTGAAGTAGATTATAGGGCTACCTCTGCTGAAGATCTGTCTATCAAATATGGCGACCACTTTGAGACACTCTCATGCATGGAGATGCTTGAACACGTGCCCAGCATAGAAGAGACCATCGACTCTTGTGCACGGCTCGCTAAACCCGGCGGGAACTTGTTTTTCTCGACAATCAACAGAACGCCAAAGGCCTATCTTTACTTAGTCATCGGTGCCGAGTACGTTCTGAATATTCTGCCGCGCGGCACTCATGCATATGACAAGTTCATTAAGCCTTCAGAGCTAGCCGCTTGTCTGCGCAAATCTCGACTAGAAATCGTCGAAATGGCTGGAATGCAATATGACCCTTTCAGGAGAACTTGCAGTCTCAATAGTGATCTCTCCACCAATTATATTGTTCACGCGCGCAAACCTGTCTAAAAATAGTAAAAAACAGGCAGCCCACAAATATTATGAGCATTATTGATTACGCCCAAAACTGGCCCATGAAAATAAAGGAACAATTGGCATCAGACCTGCTTAAAGATAAAACAGTAATGATCACGGGGGCCAGCGACGGGATTGGAGCGGAGCTCTCTAAATGCCTGGGCTTGCTCGGTGCAAACATTATCCTTCTCGGGAAAACACGACAGAAATTAGAAGCCGTCTTCGATCAAGTCGCACCTATTTGCCAGGGAGAATTAATCATCACCCCATGCGATTTATCTCGTTTAGAACAGGAGGATATTCGGAAGCTTCACGACTCCATTGAGAACGAATTTAAAGGGTTGGACGCTTTGATTCACTGCGCCTCGATACTCGGGCCTAAGGTTCCCTTGGCGCACTACCCCCCCGATGCCTGGGCTGAGGTGATGATGACGAATGCTAATTCTGTTTTCTTGCTTAATCAGGGACTCTTTGACTTGTTGGAAGCAGGTGAAAGGAGTTGTGTAATCCACGTCTCCTCGACAGTCGGAAGGAAAGCAAGAGCTTATTGGGGGGCTTACGCGGTCTCAAAATTTGCTGTAGAAGGCATCAGCCAAATACTGGCCGACGAGACAGAGGACCAAGGAAAAATGAAAGTCTTCAGCATCAATCCAGGTGCCACAAGAACGAAAATGCGCAAGGAAGCTTACCCCTTCGAAGATAGCAAAACAGTCCCAGACGCCTCTACTCTTATGCCTCTATTCTCGCTACTTGTAATCGGCTCGCTACTAGATTGCTCTCTCTCAAGAGATTTGCCCGGTACCGGAGGTCAAATCGACGCACGAACCTGGGAATTTCCGAACTAAACAAGGTTCGGATAATCGATAAGACAGCTCTTTGTCGCCTGATATTTCGAACCTCCATGTTTTTTTGTCATCTTATTTTTGTCCGGCGCTGAGAGACCTACTAACCGATATAATTTAGAGACATCGGTAATGTTCAACTCTGTGTATTGGCCTGTTTTAAGCCATGACGGGGCGATAACAGGACCATACCTTACCCTTTTCAGGCGACTCACGGGACTTCCCAAAAATTCAAAGAGACGACGAATTTCTCGATTCCTCCCCTCCATTAGGACGACGTGATACCACGAGTTGCTCGAGCTTCCATTGAAAAATCGGATATCAGAAAACCTCAGCTGTTCTCCATCTATGTTTGCCCCGCTCAGAGCCAAATCCAACTGAGCCTCGTCGAGTCGCCCTCTCACACGCACTGCATACTCCCGATCCAGACCACTGCTGGGATGCATCAGCTTGTCAGCAAGTTGACCATCAGTCGAAAACAGCAAGACTCCCGAGCTTTGCAGATCCAATCGGCCGACCGAAACCCAGCGGCCTGCAGTTAAGGTTGGCAAGTTGTCGAAAACACTCGATCTATGCAGCGCATCTTTCCGAGAGCAAATCACGCCCGCGGGTTTGTTCAACAATAGGACTCTACAACTAACTGATGGAGTTTTTGTAAGCGTCTCATCATCTATTTCTATCAGATCGTCGACGGAGACTCTCTGGCCAAGATGGGCCACTTCTCCATTCACCTTGACCCGTCTAGCTTCTATCCACCTTTCTGCTTCCCGACGGGAGGCCAGTCCTCTGTCGGCGATGGTCTTTTGCAGTTTGTTACACTTTTGACTGACAGACTTATTCATTTGTAATACTCGCCGGGAGTTATTCTCATTCTTCGAGAGGAGGAACTTCAGTATCAAATGATTTCGGGATTTCTTCTGACTCTACTTCGGCCCCAATGAAAGCAGGATCAACCAACTGTTTTATCTCCTCCAGTGGTGGTAAGTCTGAAATTTTTTTGACACCGAAATAATCCAAGAACGAACGCGTCGTCCCGTACAGCATCGGTCTCCCGGGCACCTCGCGATGACCCAGGGACTGAACCCATTCCCGGTCCATCAAAGTGCGCATGATATTAGGACTGACAACCACACCGCGAATTTGCTCAATATCTCCACGAGAAACGGGTTGCTGATAGGCGATTATCGCCAGAGTTTCTAATAAAGCTCTCGTATATCGGGGTGGTTTTTCATCCCACAGCCTGCTTATCCAAGGCGACAAATCTTGCCTTGATTGAAATCTATAGCCACCCGCCAAATTGGCAAGTTCGACTCCTCGATTCTCACATTCATCGTTGAGCTCTTTGAGCGCTGTTTTTATTATTTGCCTCTTTTCCTTAATATCTGAGGCGATCTCATCATCTTTAAAAAGTCCCACCAACCTGTCTAAAGGCACAGGCCCATCAGCTGACAGGAGAGCAGCTTCAATAATTGCTTTTACCTTCTCGGACGGAAAGCCCTCATCAATCGTCAACACACCTCTCCGAGAAAAAATCTGGTTTGTTTCTTCGTATACACAACATTCAGGAGCAGTTGCTATCTAACTCAGCTATTCCACGTTGTTGCGATTCGAGCGGTTCGACACCGCTGAGCTGGACATAGATGGGAGCAAAAATGGCGGATTGTTGAAACTCTACTAGCGAGTCTCTAATCATTTCCATCAACGCCAAAAAAGTCACAATAACGCCCTTACGGCCTTCTTCAACTGAAAAAAAATGCTCTAATCCAAGATAGCCTTGCTGGGACTTCAATTTTTCCATTATAGAGTACATTCGATCGCTTACGGATAGCGGTTCCAATTGTACCTCGTGAGATTTGAACATTTCAGCTCGCCTCATTGCCTCTGCAAAAGCGGTCATTAGATCCTTCAAATCGACTGTTGGATCCGCAATCTGCCGAACAAGGTTCGGCTTCAAGGCAGCAGAGGTAAAATAATCCCTTTCTAACCTCGGTATTGCGTCTAAATTCTCCGCTGCATGTTTAATTTGCTCATACTCCTGAAGTCTTCTTATTAAATCTGCTCGGGGATCCTCTTCCTGAATCTCGGTCTCGACGCGAGGTAATAGAAGCCTGGACTTTATCTCGGCTAAAATCGATGCCATCAATAAATATTCGCCAGCAAGCTCGAGCTCTAGGCTCTGCATCAATTCAATATAGGATACGTATTGTGCTGTAATTTCTGAAATTTTTACGTCCAGAATATCTATATTTTGCCTTCGAATTAAATACAAAAGGAGGTCTAACGGCCCCTCAAAAGCATCCAAGAAAACTTGAAGCGCATCGGGTGGTATGTATAGGTCGGCAGGGAGTTCAACCACTGGTTTCCCAGCAACTATCGGGACCGTTTCCTGGATGTCTGCACGCACCTGCAGCTAACTCCCCTCTTGTTGAGACTCGATTGGCGTTCGCATTAATTCTCTCGCTCGGTGTGTTATCACAAAGTAGAGACGTAACTCGCTTTTGAGCATAACTTATGATCCCTAATCAGTATATCAAAATCAGGATCGACGAAGAACGCGAACTAGGGTCAAGATTTGTCGGTGTAACATACGCTAAAATTTGCTTTATCATTGCTCCATCATTTCCCCGGAAATAAAATGAACTTTTTGATCGATCTCTTCCCTGTAGTTGCCTTCTTTGTCTCGTTCTGGATCTACGATATTTTTGTCGCAACCGCTGTACTTATGATAGCTATGACATTGCAGATCCTTATTTCCTTTGTATCTGGCAAGCCCATCGATCCGTTGCTGAAGGCAAGCTTCCTTCTCGTCCTTCTGTTCGGTTCTCTCACTCTGTTCTTTCAAAGCGAAGAGTTCATACAATGGAAGCCCACGATATTGTACTTCGGACTAGCGCTTCTTCTGCTCTTATGGACTATTTTCGGTAAAGAAAACCCGCTTCAGAAGCTAATCCAAAGCTTTTCCGATAAAGCTGGCTTCACGATTGAAGCTGCAACATCTCGTTGGAACGCGCTCTCTTTCGCTTGGATTATTGGCCTACTAATTATCGGCACCGCAAATATCTATGTCGCAAAAAGCTTTGAGTTGAGCACATGGGTTTCATTCAAAAGCTTCGTTCTACCAATCATGCTTCCCGTATATTTATTTGCTACCGGCGCGCTACTCCTCAAAAGCAATTTCAACGAGGCCTCTGTCGAGACCAAAGTGACCGAGTTGGAGGACAACGGTTGATGACCAAGCTTAGCGTCAACTTGAACAAAATCGCCTTACTCAGAAACTCGCGTAATAACGACTCCCCGAGCATGCTCGAGGCCGCTCGCGTTGCTATCAATGCTGGAGCAGATGGGCTTACTATTCACCCTCGTCCGGATCTTCGACATGCGCTCCCAGAGGACGTTCGTCAACTCTCAGAATTGGTCAATTCAGAATATCAACACATAGAATTAAATGTGGAGGGTAATCCTTTCACAAACCAGTCGGAAAACGGCTACCCTGGTTTCATGGCCATGGTTCTCTCAATAAGACCCTCTCAAGTAACTCTAGTTCCCGACACTGATCATCAACTCACCTCAGACCATGGGTGGGAAGTAACCCCAAAAAAAGAACTGGAACGCCTACGATCTGTCGTGGAAAGATTGAGAGAAGTGGGGTGTAGGGTGAGTCTATTTATGGATGCAGACACTGAAAAAATCGGTCAAGTCGGCCATCTCGGTGCTCAAAGAATTGAACTCTATACAGGGCCATTCGCAAAAGCTCATTCACTTTTTGGTGGGGACAGGGAAGAGACAAAAAATATTTTCAAGCAGCATAAACAAGCCGCGGTTTATGCTGAATCCCTGGGCCTGGAGGTAAATGCGGGACACGATCTCGATCTGAGTAACCTAAAGCTTTATAAAACGCTTCCCGGTTTGAAGGAGGTGTCTATCGGCCATGCGCTGGTCGCAGATGCTTTGAAATTTGGCTTGCGAGCGGCCGTACTTCGATATAAAGAAATATTAGGAGATGAATCGTGAAATCAAAATCCATATTATCTCGGAGGATTTGGGATTTAAACGAGACCTGGTCGATTGCCTTTCGCTTTTTTATTTTCTTTTCATTATCCACTAATGCTTCTCACATCATCTCGGGTGTATCCGAAACAAATAATTCGGGAACTTCCCAATCAGTTACGGGTCCTCAAGAAAAACTCGTTCAGATAGAACCAAAAGCAGCCAACAAGAAGACGCCGATCATAGAGCTCTCCATCAAACTAGAGAGCAATAATGAAGAAGAAAACAAGATCCTAATCGAGTTATTCCCAGAAAAGGCTCCACATCACGTTAAGCAATTTCTTCGCCTGGTAAACGAAGGTTTCTATCACGGACTAATCTTCCATCGAGTGATACCAAATTTTGTTATTCAGGCAGGCGGATACAACTCTGAGCTGAAATATTTCTCCAGCGAACAAAAAATTATGAACGAATCCTTTAATGGGTTGAAAAACGCTAAACACACCGTCGCAATGGCTCGTTTGTCGGAACCAGACTCAGCGGATACTCAATTCTTTATCAATCTAAGAGACAATAAACATCTCGACAGCGCAACGGGCAATCCAGGCTACACCGTTTTTGGAAAAGTCGTAGGCGGCTTCGAGATAATTGAAGATATCGAGTTACAAGACACTGAATCCAGAGAAGGTTTTTTTGGTTTGCCGGTTTCGCCCGTCACGATTATTGCAACAAAGACACGCGACCTATAGAGGCAAAGCGCTAACCAAAATCTCAAGCTTGAAGCCGCCGATGGATTAGGGGAGAAGAAAAAACAAATAAGCCTCCATAGGTTATACTCCTCTCTTTGTCTCGGCTTATTGAATGAAAAACTTAATTTTCTCGCTCTCGATAGCGCTCCTGTTTACCTACCTGTTCATCGAGATCTCCAGTCGAGTATGGCTGAGAGACGTTAGTCCTGAAGACATTATCTCTGTTTCAGTTTTTCTTGCTCTCCTTCTCACACTCTACGGGCTGGCTTTAACGAGATTTAGTGGCCAGGTTTCTGCATTTAGCAAAAAGTCACAGCCTAATGGAACGAGTCGGAGAAGTGCTAATGGCAAAGGCCAAACTAGAAACAGCCCGAGGAAAAGAACATCTAACCAAAGCAAAAGCAGAACGGAAAAATCGGACGGCGACGGAAAAATTGTAGAACAGAATGTCGACGGGACCGTGAAATGGTTCAACAGAACTAAAGGCTATGGCTTCATTACGGCTGAATCAGGCGAGGAATTATTCGCTCATCAGCGATCGATATCTGATAGTGCGGATGGAGCGAGGTTGTTCCTCAGAGAACACCAACAGGTGCGATTTTCCATCGCTGAAAATCAACGTGGCAGGCAGGCGATCAGTATCGAGATTATTGAACGAATGAATTAACCAATGCTCTTGAAAAAAATCCTGACCGAACGGATTGAGGCAATTATGTCCCGTTCAAATCTTGATGGTATGCCCGCTTTGATCCAAAACGCTTCTCGAGAGGAATTCGGAGATTACCAGGTCAACGGAATGATGGCGGCTGCGAAAAGGCTGAAAGAAAACCCAAGAGAGTTAGCGGGAAATCTTAAACAAGCCCTAGAAAGTGATGAAACTATCGAAGAAATCGTCTCAAAGATTGAAATTGCCGGACCAGGATTCTTAAATCTTACATTGAAACCTGATTTCCTAATCCGAGCCGTCAATTCCCCTCCTCCGCAAACAGATAATGCTGAGACTGTGGTCGTAGACTTTTCTTCCCCAAACTTAGCTAAAGAAATGCACGTCGGACATCTTAGAACTACTTTGATTGGCGATACGATGGCCAGGGTCTTCGAATATCAGGGACATAAAGTTATTCGACAAAACCATGTCGGAGACTGGGGTACTCAATTCGGGATGTTGATTGCGTACTTGGATAGTGCAGGAACTTCAGCAGACGACCTCAAAGATCTCGAGATCTTTTACCAAAAGGCTAAAAAACAGTTCGATGAAGACCCAGATTTTGCGGAGAAAAGTAGGTCTTATGTCGTAGCTTTACAACAAGACCAACCGGACGTGCTGGTAAAGTGGAGAGCGTTTATTGAAATCTCGATGTCGCATTGCGAAGCAATCTATAGCGACCTCAATGTGACTCTCCACCAGAAAGACACCTTCGGGGAAAGCCAATATAAGGGAACGATACCCGCAATAATGGAAACTCTCACAAAAGAAGGACTTATAACTAAATCGAACAGTGCTCTCTGCGTTTTCCTCGATGAATTCACTGATAAAAATGGAGAAAAGCAGCCAGTCATTGTTCAAAAGTCTGACGGTGGCTACCTTTATTCCACAACTGATTTGGCGGCCATACGCCATCGTGCTCATGAACTGCGAGCCGATCGAATCCTATATTTTGTGGATGCAAGACAAACTCTGCATTTCAAGCAGATTTTTGCTCTCGCGCGTAAAGCTGGGCTATGTCCTCCAAAAGTAGTAATGGATCATATTAGCAATGGGGCAATTCTTAATAAGGCTGGAAAACCTTTTAAGACCAGAGATGGGAATACGGTCAAGTTAGCGGATTTGATCAAGGAGTCGAGGGAAAGAGCGAAGGAAATTTTTCTCGCAAAGAATGACAAAGCCGATCTCTCAAGCGTTGAAGAAATTGCAAACGCGATTGGTATCGCTTCCATAAGATACTCGGAACTTTCCAAGCATAGAGAAACTGATTACGTTTTCGACTGGGAGATGGTGCTGAGCATGGAGGGGAATACGGCCCCGTATCTCATGTATATGTATACTCGATCAAAAAGCCTGCTGATAAGGTCGGAGCTTACTGATTCAGATCTACCAAAAGAACCCCAACCAGAGGGACCGATAGAGAGACGTTTGGTCCTTAAAATGGCCCAACTAAATGATGTTATAGACTCAGTTTCTCGAGAATGCCTCCCCCATCTACTTTGTCTCCAGTTATATGAAATCGCGACAGCCTTTGCTCGCTTTTACGAAGAACTGCCAATCCTTAGCTCACCTGAAAAGGACAGACTCAGAAGATTAGCCATTACTTCTAAAGTAGCGACAAAACTATCCAACGGCTTGGACCTTTTAGGCATCAAAGTTTTAGAAAAAATGTAATCTGGCGCAATGCGATGCAGAAAAGCTACTCAACCATCATCAGCGCAGCTGATCTGGAACTCAAATTTGACAGTGTCTCCTTGATCGATTGCAGAGCAGATTTAGCGAATGATCGCTATGGATTCGAAGCTTTTAAACGAGGGAGAATACCGGGAGCGCGATTCGTTGATCTGAATCGTGACCTCAGTGGAGAGCCCGGTGTGCGAGGAAGACACCCCTTGCCAGATAGGAATAATTGGCTCGAAACGGTAAGGAACCTTGGCATAAAAAATAACGACCAAATTGTTGCCTATGACGATGTGGGAGGCATGTATGCGGCACGATTTTGGTGGATGATGAGATGGCTGGGACACGAAAACGTTGCACTTCTCGACGGCGGAATACAGCAATGGGAAGATAAATTGGAGTCTGGTAAAAATCCGGCAAGAGCAACAAAATCATACTATTCACCCAGCAAGATGCTGACAAAACTTATAGAAATAAATGATCTGGCAGAACTACTGCAAAATACCAGTTCAAAGGAAATTAACCTCGTTGACGCTCGACCACGCGAGAGATATTCAGGGTTAACAGAGCCAATAGATAAAACTGCCGGCCACATTCCTGGCGCATTCTGCCTGCCTTTCCAAGAAAACCTAGACCCTAATCTACGCTTCAAGAAGGCTGAGAAATTGAGAGCAAGATTTGAAGAGATTTATGGCGACAGGATACTGGAGGTGGTTTGCTACTGTGGTTCTGGCGTGAGCGCTTGCCACAACATTTTGGCTGCAAATATCGCAGCACTCGGAGAGCTTACTCTTTTTGCAGGCTCTTGGAGCGAATGGATACAAGACAGCTCTCGCCCAATCGAAGCCAATTATTAATGTCTACTGATAAAGTGTTGGAGGCCGCTGAGATCAAGTGGATAGGCCAACGCCCTTATTCGCCCTTATACGAGGATATCTATTTTGATGGAAACGGAGTGAAGGAATTCTACTCCGTGCACTGGGAACAAATTCGTTTAAATAAGAACACTCGAACTAGCAACCATTTCACGATAGTCGAACTGGGATTCGGTTCCGGTCTGAACTTTTTACTCGCCGCGCAAGAAATCACTAAAGATCCATACCTTTATCTGCACTATATAGGTATCGAGTCGCACCCGATATCCGACGATGATTGGTCAATCTTCGACTCTCAAAGGCATAATTTGAAATACGCTAGAGAATTGAGAGCGGGCAATATCCCTCGACTTGGAGGTTGGCATCGAAGAATTTTTGATGGAGGTAGAGTCAGATTAAGCTTGTTTCACGGCGATGTGGCCCAGGGACTCGTTGACATCAATTTATATCAACATGCGCGGATCGATGCTTGGTTCCTTGATGGTTTTGCTCCAAGCAAAAACCCTGAGATGTGGTCAGAAAGCGTTTTTGATCTTATTTCCCAAAATTCGTTCTACGGAACCACATTGACCAGCTTTACTTCAGCCGGCTCTGTAAGAAAAAAACTTGAGGGCGCGGGCTTTTCTGTAAAGAAAATCCAACACCTAAACTATAAACGGCACTCTCTCTTTGGAGCCTATAACAAAAAGAAAGAGGTTGGCCACCAACCTAACAAAGAAGTCTCCATTGCAGGTGCAGGAATCGCGGGCTGCTCAATCGCCAGACTCCTCGCGGAACAAAACATTAGAGTCAAAATATTTGATCCAAGTGGAATAGCGACAAAAGCATCCAGAGCGAAGACGGCAATTGGGCATGTTCGACTTCTGGGCGATGGATCGGGGAGTGCCGACTTCCGCTCTCGCGCCTTGTATTTTTCCCAACAGTTTTTAAAAAATATCTCGTGCTCAGAAACACGAGAAGCTATTCAACCAGCGTTCAATGAAAAAGAACTGAATCGGATTCTTCTCGTGGCATCCGCCTATCATGATGCTAAGGCGTCAAGAAATCTGCTCCACTTCTTGGACAATGAAACAACCAAGATGGAGTTCGGCATAGACTGCCTCGGGGCTCTGTATTTTCCAGATACCCACCTAGTCAACATTGCTGAATCTTGTAGGCTTCTCGCCGACCACCCTGGGATAGAAGTAATCAACCGCGAAGCACCAAATGAAGTTAATTTCGTCGCCTGTGCTTCAGGGTCAAAAAGATTCACCTCGACAGAGGAGCTTGAAATAGGGGATATCGCTGGACAACTAGACTTTATAGGAATTCCAGACAGCTCTCCGTTGAAGAAGGACACCTTAGTTCATGGGTCGGGCTATGTCATTCAAAGCAGTACAGAATGGTTGATTGGCTCGACATATGAGCAAAGGCCCTGGTCTCCTGCAGCAGCTTCAGAATTCAATATCGAGAAAAACCGAAAGTTCCTTGGAAATTCACCGGTTCATTCACGAGGCAACTTTCGTGCGCACCGCTGCGTTTCCAGCGACAGGGACCCTGTCATTGGCGAATTGAACAAAGGTCAATATTTCTCGACCGCTCACGGTTCCATGGGAACCATCAGCTCTCCCTTTGCGGCAGAGCTTGTCGTTAGTCAATTCTTGGGCTTATTACCACCCCTCTCAAAGAGCGGGCTCGCGACTGTTGCACCAGATAGGTTTCGGAACCGCCAGAAAAAAAGGGGGGTTAAACGAATTGGAGAATCTAGTTATACGGAGGTAATACTCTAACTTTTATCACGCTTTCGATATCAGAGATCGCGTCCACCAACTCTTTTTGGACGGGCTCTGAAACATCGATCAAGTTATACGCTAAATCTCCACGACTTTTATTCGTCAAATCCAAAACATTAATATTTCGCTCAGCTAAGATCGAAGTAATTCTGCCCAATGCACCTGGAACATTATGGTTTGAGACCGTCATTCTGAATCCCTCCAAAGTGCTGGAGCTTACCGAGGGAAAATTCACTGAGTTGACTATGCTTCCGTGTCGTAAAAAGTCGCGAAGCTGCACCGCAGCCATCATCGCGCAATTTTCTTCTGCTTCTATAGTGCTCGCACCTAAATGAGGGGTGAAAATAGCTCGATCATGTTGCAGTAAACCAGGCACCGGGAAGTCAGAGACAAAAAGGGATAAAGCACCTTGACCTAGTGCTTCTGCGACCGCTCCCGAGTCTACTATCGGCTCTCGAGAAAAGTTTAGTAAGGCACTACCCTTCTTAAATTTCTTAAGGCTCTCCACGTTAATCATCGATCTCGTTTCGGGAACCAGCGGGACATGTAAAGAAATAAAATCGGCTGTTTCAAAAAGGGAGGTTACGTCTTGCATTCTCTTTACCTTAGATGGAATGCTCCACGCTGCTTCCACCGAAATTGCTGGATCGTAGCCAACAACTTGCATACCCAAATCCAGGCCTGCCCTCGCAACTAGTGCGCCTATGGATCCCAAGCCTACTACGCCAAGTGTTTTGCCAATCAATTCTTGGCCTTTAAATTGTTTTTTTTGCGCTTCTACTAATTTATTTACCTCTTCAACACTGGCTGACGGACCTAATGATCGAACATAGTTAACTCCGCCTAAAATATCTCTCGAACTCAATAAAAGAGCCGCCAAGACTAGTTCTTTTACGGAATTCGCGTTCGCTCCGGGAGTGTTAAAAACCACTATCCCCCTCTCTGTACATTCCTGCACCGGCACGTTATTTGTTCCGGCACCAGCCCTGGCTATGGCTTGCAAGCTCGGTTGCAGGTCATCAAGTGATACGGGGTAACTTCTGATCAGCAAAGCATCCGCTTTGTCCGACTCGCTTGCCACTTCAATCGACGCCTCTTGAAGTTGCTCCAAACCTTTTTCAGCTATTGAATTATGAGTCTTTACACGAAACATTTTTTTACCTTGTTCGAAATTCATGCGACCGTAATATCGGTTAGTTTTTTTGTAAACATTCAATCTCGATAATTATTCTCTCAACAGCCTCTGTGGGCTCGAATTCGGATAGATTTTCTAAATATACATTCGAGTTTTCATGCAACAACAACAACTCCTGAACAAATGTCTGCGTTGTTAGCGTTTCTTCAGTAATCACTGAACTCCAGCCTCTTTCTTTGGCGTATCGTGCATTCAATATCTGATCGCCTCTAGAACTCGACAACCCTAGTGGTATGAGGATATTCGGCTTTTTCATAGCGATGATCTCAAAAAGGCTGTTTGATCCAGCTCTAGAGACAACTAAATCCGCAGCCGCTAGTAAGTCTGCTATTTCTTTTTCTACGAATTCAAACTGGACATAGTTCTCATGATTCGACTCGACTTTTTTTCCAGGGCCGCAAATATGCACCACAAAAAAATGACGACTCAGCTCGACTAAAGACTCTCTGACAATTTTGTTTATCGTCTCCGCTCCTTGGCTTCCTCCCAAGACGAGCAAAATATTTCCTACATCCTTACCAATAAAAGTTTTTCCTCGTTTTGGGTCAGCTGATAAAAATTCTGCTCTAACTGGATTGCCCGTATGAACTAGGCGACTTCGAAACCAAGCCAAGCGCGTGTCAGAAAATGTGACGCAAAATGCCCTTAAGAATGGTGCCGCCAAACGATTTGCCAGACCCGGCGAGTAGTCTGACTCGTGAGCAATCGTAGGAATTCTCAGTAACGCGGCAGCGTAGACCACCGGCACACTTACGAATCCACCTTTAGAAAACAACACATCTGGCCGAAATCTCCACAACAAAAGAAGACTCTGCAGAAAACCAAAAATCACAAGGAATACATCACTGAAATTTCTGAAAGACCAATATCGGCGCAATTTCCCAGAGAATATCTCTCTGACGATCAATGGACTGCTGGCCAAAAGTCTTCGTTCCAAACCGGACCGGCTACCTATGAATTCGATTTCCCAACCTTTCTCTATTAATCGACTTGAAATTGCTAAGGCCGGAAACACGTGGCCCGCGCTTCCGCCGCCGACCATACAAATCTTTTTCTTATTTTTCATCATAGGCTATCCGCTCACCATAACACTCGTAAGCCTTTTCTGATAAAGACTCAGTTTAAAAATCACTGACCGACACACATCGGCAATGAGCAAACAACCTCTGAAGATAGAGAGGTGTGGAAAAATGACTGAGGTATCAATTAGACTCGCCGAGATCTTGGCTATTTGGAGCTTTCAGCATGGGTCCTAGCTAACAATCTGGGCAGCCAAATATACGAATAATGAATTCCCGAAACGATACTAAGGGATGCTGATAGTCCAAAAACATAAGGATCTAGGAGCGACGCCAAGGCTTCAGTAAATTTATGGTGATTTCCCAAATTTAAGAATTCTAGCGTTTGGCTATCTATCACAACGAAAAGTAATAACAAAACTAGAGTTATAATCTGTACGGCTGTATTCGCTTTACTTACCAAAGAAGGTTGCACCTCAAATGCTCCTAGGAAAAAACGATAAAACGCAGCACCAATCAATATCAGCCCGTCTCTTCCAAGAGCTATTACAGCTAACCAAACGGGTATATAACCTTGGTAAGTAAAGACGAGGACGATTCCGGCCACCAAGACTTTGTCCGCTAGTGGATCAATAACGGAACCAAGATGTGTCTCCCAACGAAACTTTCTAGCCAATCGACCATCTAAGGCATCTGTTACTCCAGCAACTAAAAAAAGCGATAAAGCCAGTAATACATCGTTAGACAGGAGCGAAACAGAGATTGGGAGAACCAATAAAAGCCTTAAAAAACTCAGTAGGTTCGGCAAATACCTAAACATCTTTTCGCCACCTAAAGGTGAAATATTCTGGATCAGAAGATGTCCTCCAGGCCGTGTCGTCGTTGGCTAATTTTCCTTCTCTTTCGAAAAGTTCCAACAACCTCTCCCCTCCAACCATAGATTTTATAGAGATATTTAAAAAGCCTCCCTCGTAACCATCAATAGAGAAATCCTCGACATAGGGACTTTTTGATAGGTATTCATTGACGGCCAAGTAATCTCCGAAATCTTCAACAAAACTTACACGAACCCTATAGACATAAGATTCCCCCGCGTAAATAACGCTGGACTCGGTCATGAGGTCAATAGCCGAATCGATTGTCTCCTTCGCAATCTTCACTTCTTCTTCGATCCAAAATGCTTCCCGTTGATATGCGAGAGAATTTCGCAACATGATTGTCCAGTCGCCCGAAAACGAGGGTACCGTGCCACCTTCATGGGCCACCAATCTTCCTATTAGCAAGCAATTGGCGTTGTAACGCTCCGACGCTTGCAACAGTTCCTTTCCAAATCGACCCCAAATCAAACTTTGGTTCACCGTCAATTGATCTTCAAGATCCATAGCGGGGAAAATCAATGGAAGACCCCGCGCCAAACTGGTGGAGGCCAAAAGCTCCGCGAGCCTAAAAGTCTCGCCATAGGTAATACTTTCCCTTGTTCCACCGTTCTCAAGAAGCGCCCAAACAATACAAGTGTCTCTCGGAGAGGGCCATCGAGGAAGTTTTGCTACACGCAATAACGATTCAATTTGATCCGGTTGAAAAACTATTCGCAAGACGGAGAGCGGTTTTGATGCGACAGAGATCTCGCTTTCAAAATTTGGAACCTTGGTGTACATATATTCCGACACAAATGACTCGGCTTGATCCAGCGCTTTTTTGATTTCAGCTGTCCGCGGCACGCTTTCAAGGCCGGTAAGGCGAGAAATAACCTCAAGTAGTGAGGTTCGGGTTGCCGCTTGTTCAACTGAGGTTGTCTGATCCTCAACTTTTACGTCGACCGCAAACAATTTCTCCTCCCGAGCATCAAGTTGGCCAATGAAAATCATGAACATTGGTACCAACAATCTTCTCAGGACTCTCTCCAAAACATCATACAAATTGACTCCCAACATCTGTACAGAATATCCCACTCGTTAGAAAAAATGGCTTCTCTTTCGTGGGAAACCCTATACGGTTTTGCGTTAAAGTCGATACTATGTAGCCCTTCGCGCAAAATCATCTGATCAACGGGACCATAGCTGTGTCTGAAGAAACGCAAAAAACAAATAATCCAAAGGATCTGACTTACAAAGACGCTGGTGTAGATGTGAATGCCGGGGCTGAACTCGTGCAAAGGATTAAGCCCTTTGTTACAAGCACTGCTAGGAGAGAACTCCTAAATAGTATTGGTGGTTTTGGCTCACTCTGCGAGATTCCATCTGGATACAAAAGTCCGGTTCTCGTCTCTGGTGCGGATGGTGTTGGTACGAAACTCAGATTAGCCATAAATGCCGGAGATTACTCAAGTGTCGGACAAGATTTGGTGGCTATGTCTGTTAATGATGTGGTTGTGGTCGGAGCAGAACCCTTTCTTTTTTTAGATTATTTTGCAACGGGAAAACTGGATGTGGATGTTGCCGAGGAAGTTATCGGAGGCATAGCAAGCGCTTGCGAAATTGCGGGCTGCTCACTCGGAGGTGGAGAGACTGCGGAAATGCCGGGATTTTATTCCGATAAAGATTTTGACCTCGCGGGTTTTTGTGTGGGTGTAGTCGAAAAAGCACGGATTGTAGACGGCGCTCAGATCCGCGAGGGGGACGATATAATTGGCCTTTCAAGCAGTGGGCCCCATAGCAATGGCTACTCACTCATCAGAAAAATCCTCGATCAAAATAAAACGGTGGTATCCCCAGAGAGGATACGGGAGCTTCTAGCACCAACCCAAATTTACGTGAAGCCGCTGCTCAAAGTCTTTAGCGATAATCTGATCAAAGGCGCTGCACATATCACCGGAGGAGGTTTTTTTGAGAACATACCGCGAAGTGTTCCCGATACAAATTTAGCGAGCAAAATAAATAAAACATCCTGGTCCCTTCCAGAAATTTTTCAGTGGCTTCAATTTGAGGGCGGTATCTCTGACAGGGAGATGCTCTCTACTTTCAACTGCGGTGTCGGAATGGTTTTGTTCTCAGAACCTTCAAACACGGAAACGCTAATCAACAACTTAGGCGCTGAGAATTGCGACGCATTCAAAATCGGAGAGGTTGTCAGGAGCGATTGTACTCCTAAAAAATCTGAGCTACTCATCCGATAATCAAGGTTTCGGCAAGGTTACTCCAGTTTGCCCTTGATACTTTCCTCCTCGATCTTTATAGCTCACCAAACATCGCTCATCGGATTGAAAAAATAACATCTGAGCAACTCCTTCATTAGCGTAAATTTTTGCTGGGAGACTCGTGGTATTTGAAAACTCCAGGGTTACGTGTCCCTCCCACTCAGGCTCCAAGGGAGTTACATTTACGATTATTCCGCATCTAGCGTAAGTCGATTTACCCAAACAAATCGTGAGAACATCTTCCGGAATCTTGAAGTATTCGATGGTGCTAGCCAACGCGAAAGAGTTTGGGGGAATGACGCACACATCACTTTCAATATTAATGAAGCTGCTTTCGTCAAAAGCTTTCGGGTCAACCGTCGCTGAATGTATGTTGGTAAAAATCTTAAATTGAGTCGAGCAACGCACGTCGTAACCATAACTGGATGTGCCATAGGATATTATTTTTTGATAATCCCTTTCTCTGACCTGACCACTCTCAAAAGGTTCAATCATCCCTTTGCCGGCCTGCTCGATGATCCATCGGTCTGATTTTATCGTCATATCTCTTGGTCCCATATTCCTGCTAACAACACTAGTAGTGCCTAATCGTCGATAGTTATCAATGGACTATCTACCTTTTCTTCCCATACCCGAGCGGCCGAGTACCGAGCAATTTCTCTGTATCTCTTGGATATATCAGATTCTGCATCTGCAACCAGAGAGGGAATCCCGTTATCAACACTCTCTCGAATAGACAAGTCCAGAGGAAGGGCACCCAAAACCGGGACCGACATCTCTTCTTGCAATCGTGAGGCGCCTCCCGAACTAAAAGGATAGCTTTTGTGGCCACACTTCTCACAAACATGTTCGCTCATGTTTTCAACTATGCCCAAAATTGGGACGCTCACCTTGCGAAACATTTCTATAGCTTTTTTGGCATCGAGAAGAGCGATGTCTTGCGGTGTCGTTACAATCACCGCACCTGCCGATTGCACTTGTTGTGATATTGTCAACTGGATATCCCCTGTTCCAGGGGGCATATCAACAATCAAGTAGTCTAGTCTTCCCCAAGAGGTTTGAGTAAGAATTTGTTGAACAGCTGAACTTGCCATCGGTCCCCTCCAGACCATTGGTGTAGCAGCATTCGACAGATAGCTCATCGACATGACCCTCAAACCCTCAAATAAAACAGGCTCAATTCCTTTATCACGCCCGACTAAAGGTTTTGGACTCCCACTTCTGCCCAATAATATTCCCTGACTCGGACCATAAATATCCGCGTCCAGCAAACCGACAACTGCTCCTTCTTCTTTCAGCGCGAGAGCAATATTTGCGGCAATTGTGGACTTGCCCACGCCCCCCTTACCGCTGGCGACTAATATTACGCTGCCTAGTGGCCCCGACTTTTTCAGTGAAGAAGAGTCAAATCGAAGATCTAGCGATAACTCTGAGGCATTTAGGAATTCCTGGATATCGGCCTGGAGACTATCGCGAAGACCGCGTGCTGGATATCCCAGGGAAAGCATCACTTGATTCCCCGAGGATAAGATTTTTGCGCCCAAAGCACCGAATTCTTTTCTCAAGTACGGATCAATAAAATTTTCGATTATCATAACCTTGCAAATCCCCATGTTCGCGAAAACTAGACTCCCTCACATATCGTTTGTAAGCAACAAAGTTAACAAAAAGCTGCTTATACTAGCGCCTCCCATTATTTGATTTACATAGCTTAATGCAAAGACGAATACTCGTAACCAGCGCTCTACCAAATGCTAATGGACCAATCCACCTTGGTCACATGTTGGAACAAATACAAACAGACATATGGGTCAGATATCAAAAATCCATAGGTAACAAAGTAATCTATGTCTGCGCCGACGATACACATGGTACGGCCACAATGTTAAAGGCGGAAGCGGAGTCCACCACACCGGAGGAATTAGTGGAGAAGGTACGACAAGAGCACCTTCAGGATTCGGAAAAATTCTTAATCTCTTTCGATAACTACTTCTCCACACACTCAGATGAAAATCGTGAGTTTTCAGAATTGATATTTAGCCGTCTAGATGAAAGGGGACTGATCTTCAAAAAGAAGATCAAGCAACTTTTCGATATTGACAAACAACTGTTCCTTGCCGACCGATTTGTCGTTGGCGATTGCCCAAAGTGCAAATCTCCCGGTCAATATGGAGATAATTGCGAGGTCTGCGGAGCAACCTATGATGCTACCGACTTGATAAATCCTCGCTCCGCCATATCCGAGACCAAACCTATTTTGAAAGAATCCGAGCATTTGTTTTTCGACCTGCCGAAATATCAATCCTTCCTAGAGCAGTGGACAGGTTCCGGAACACTGCAACCGCAAATTTCTAACAAGCTGAAAGAATGGTTGGGCAGCGGTCTCAAGGCTTGGGATATATCACGAGACGCCCCCTACTTCGGTTTTCAGATACCCGGTACAGAAAATAAGTACTTTTATGTATGGATGGATGCCCCAATCGGCTATCTAGCAAGTTTCGAAAATCTTTGTCGCCAGAGGGACGATATCAAGTTCGACGACTTCTGGGGTCGGGATACGAATGCAGAGGTCCATCATTTTATCGGGAAAGACATCGTAAATTTTCATGCGCTTTTTTGGCCCGCAATGCTGGACGCTACCGGTTTTCGGACACCAACAAAGGTACACGCCCATGGCTTTGTTACGGTGAACGGCACAAAAATGTCGAAGTCGAGAGGAACCTTCATTCTGGCGAAAGACTACCTCAAAGTACTGAACCCAGAGTATTTGAGGTATTACTACGCGACAAAGTTGAATGGTTCAGTAGACGATATAGACCTAAACCTAGAAGACTTCGTGCAAAGAATCAATTCTGACCTGATTGGCAAAATAGTTAACATTGCCAGCCGCACCGCCTCTTTCATAACAAAGAACTTCAACGGAGGACTAGCGGATGATGTCCATGACCCAACGCTATTAGCTCAATTTAAAGAAACAGGAAAAGAAATCTCGAATTTATACGAAAATAGAGAGTTCAATAAAGCGGTTCGAGAAATAACGGGATTAGCGGATCTAGCAAATCAATATATAGCAAAACATGAACCGTGGAAGCTTGCCAAGAACCCTGATAAATCCAACCAACTTCATCTTGTTTGCTCGCAAGCGATAGAAATGTTTAGGATTTTGCAGATATTTTTAAAGCCAATACTTCCGAACAGTGCAGCAAAAGCGGAAGAATTTCTCGATACCGACCCTCTTCTTTGGGCAGATTTGGACAAACCGTTGTTCGGCAAATCGATAAAACCTTTCAAAAAACTACTTGATCGCATCGAGATTAAGACGGTCATGCAACTTGTTACGGAACCTGACCAGGATGGAAAGAGCATGCTAGAGGAAAACCCTTCAACTACCGCGCCCATTGGAATTGAGGATTTCGCGAAAATCGATCTCAGAGTAGCAAAGATCGAGAGCGCAGAAACGGTAGATGGGGCAGATAAATTACTCCGATTGACTCTCGATGTAGGCAACGAGAAACGCACGGTTTTCTCCGGAATCAAAGAAGCCTACAAGCCTGAAGAGCTTGAGGGTAGACTCACCGTATTGGTCTACAACTTGGCACCAAGGAAAATGAAGTTTGGCGTCTCCGAGGGCATGGTCCTTGCTGCTGGTCCTGGGGGAGAGAATATCTTTCTGCTGTCGCCTGATTCTGGAGCGACACCAGGAATGATCGTTAGCTAAGAGACAACTGGTTAAAATAACGCAAACACTTACACAAAGTGCCTACTGGATCTAAATTCGGAGCCTTATGAAGACGAAGAAAATATTCATAAAAACGCAGGGTTGCCAAATGAACGAGTACGATTCAATGAAGGTTCTTGACCTCATGCGTGAACAAGAGAAATTTGAAGTGACTGATAACGAGAAAGAGGCAGATTTACTCGTTCTGAATACCTGTTCCATCCGAGAGAAAGCGCAAGAAAAGGTATTCCATCAGGTAGGCCGCTGGAAAAAAATGCGAGGAGAAAACCCCGACGTTAAGATTGCCGTAGGGGGCTGTGTAGCATCGCAAGAGGGGGAGAATCTGAGAAAACGTGCGCCAGATGTCGATATCGTCTTTGGACCGCAGTCCCTGCATCGACTCCCAGAGCTTTACAAAAGAGAGCTTGAGACCGGTCAAAGTCAAATGGATGTCTCTTTTCCCAAACTCGAAAAATTCGATCTTATTCCTAAATCCGAGTCGACCGATGCCTCAGCGTTCGTGTCAGTAATGGAGGGTTGCAATAAATACTGTTCATTTTGCGTGGTTCCAAAGACAAGGGGACATGAGGTATCCAGGTCAGTGCAGGATATTTTGGATGAGGTTAAGCATCTTGTAAAAAAAGGTGCGAGAGAGATCCATTTTCTTGGTCAAAATGTAAATAATTTCAAAGGCGAATACCAACAAGCGAAATCATCTCTGGCAGACCTGATCAGGCTGACCGGAGAAATAGACGAGGTCGAGCGAATTCGATTCACTACGAGTCACCCTCACGAATTCAAGCCAAATTTAGTCGAGGCCTACTCACTGGTGCCACAACTCGTAAGTCACGTTCATCTGCCCGTACAAAGCGGTTCTGATCGTATCCTTAAACTTATGCGCAGACGGTATGATGTAGAAAGATATCTTTCTCTTATCGATGATATTCGCAGAGTAAGGCCTGAAATGAGTTTCTCATCGGACTTTATTGTAGGTTTTCCAGGTGAGACAAAAGACGATTTTCAGGCGACATTAGACTTAGTCGAGCATGTCAAATTCGATGAATCATTCAGTTTTATCTATAGTCCTCGACCTAATACGACCGCAGCAGAAATGGAGGACTCGGTCCCTCTTGAAGAAAAAAAAGAGCGGCTTGCAATTCTCCAAGAAAAATTAAATATGCTTTCTTTTAGTTATAGCAGGCGCATGATGGGAAGCATCCAAAGATGTCTCGTCACGGGCCCGTCAAAAAAGGACCCAGGCGAGCTGCAAGGGAGAACCATCAATAATCGGATAGTAAATTTCAAAAGAGGTTCTGCCAGAGAAGGAGATCTGGTCGATTTAGAAATCGTAGACGTTTTCTCCAATTCTTTGAGAGGGCGACTCCGAGATGGAGACGATAACTTATCTTATAAAGCTGGATAGTATTTGTTAGCTCCCTTCAATCCAAAAAAAGGAACTTACAAGCAGGGAATCCACAACAGCGGATCGATCATCTCATTTTGGTTTAATCAACTACAACCCAAGGATTGGTGGAGTAAAAATCGACAGTTAGATCGAATTATTAAGTTCAAATTTGGAGCGACACTCGATCTGGGAGCTAAAGGTCTGCTGGCAAATTGGAGGGCCGAAACTTTAGGCCGACTCGCGGAGATTATCGTTCTCGATCAATTCCCAAGACATATTTACCGCGATCGCGGTGAAGCTTTCACATTTGACAGTCGAGCTCAGTCCTGCTGCCTAATGGCTTTAGATGATAAGGCGAATATTTTTTTGTCAGCTAGGAAAAACAACTTCTTGCTGATGCCACTTATTCACAGCGAGGAAATCGAATTGCAAAAACGTGGTGTTGAGTTGCTGCGAGCTTACGGCACGAAATCGGCTCACAGGTCTGCAGTGAGACACTTGAAGGTCATAAAAAAATTTGGAAGATTTCCACACAGAAATATCTTACTTAACCGAGAATCGACAAAGGCCGAGAAAATGTTCCTGTCTAATCCGGGAAGCCGTTTTTAGAAAACCAAAAGGCCCATCATCTAGGGCTTTTTGGTCTTCACGGGATTTTTTCTTCGGGGGTAACATGTTCTGCAAATTTCACAGGCGAGACCAAAACACGATCTTGCCGAGCAATGCTCTCGACCAAAAAAGATTATCTGGAGATGCAATTTATTCCAGCGATCTTCGGGAAACAGCCGCTTCATATCTCGCTCTGTATGGCTAACATTAATGCCGTTAGTTAGGCCCCAACGCTGAGCTAACCTATGTATATGAGTGTCTACAGGGAATGCCGGATGCCCAAAGCCCTGCGACATGACTACACTAGCGGTCTTATGTCCAACTCCGGGAAGCTTCTCTAACTCCTCAAAGCTTTCTGGGACCTTAGCCTGATAGTTGTCGACTAACATGCGAGAAAGTCTCTCGATCGCTTTCGCTTTTTGAGGAGCGAGTCCGCAGGATTTAATACTCTCCAAAATCTCATGAGCGGGCAAGCTTGCCATCTTTCGCACGCTTGGCGCCTTTTGGAACAAATCAGGTGTGACCATGTTGACTCTTTCATCCGTGCACTGAGCACTTAGGAGAACAGCAATTAATAGCTCAAAGATATTGTCGTGGTTCAAAGGTGAGGGAGTCTTGGGATACAACCGTTCTAGAACCGATTGGACAACTTCCACTCTTTCCAACTTTTTCAATATTGTCTGCCTCCGACTCCACCGATTTGAACTAATTCCACGTGATCTATTTTCTCTCCCAGAAAGAATTGACCAACTTTTAGGAAACGATTCCTGTTGTCGGTGGCGATGTAACTAACAACAGGACTTTTGTCGGAATCGGCATTCAACAAATCGTTATTCTTTAAGACGACATCTAATTCTGACGCGACAGTCTCGCCAGCCTCAACAAGTTTAGTGCCTCTGGGCAACTGGGCAGTGAGATAGCTTGCGAGGACTGGGAAATGTGTACAACCAAGGAGAACCGTATTCGGGGTCTTCGAAAAACCGCGAATGCCATGCCGGACTACGGGAACAGCTAGCTCTTGCAGGGAAGTTTTTGGCATTGAGTGGCCCTCCTCTGCTAGTGCTACCCAAAGCGGACATGCTCTACCATAGACCTTTGTTTTAGGGCTCAACGACAAAATTTCTCTTTCATAGGCTCCGCCGTTTATCGTGCTTTCAGTTGCCAGCACAAGAATTCCAGATTCCTCAGACGCCTTTACAGCTGCAAGCGAGCCAGCTTTTACAACTCCGATTACGGGACGAGGGGCTAGCATTTCACTTATTTCATCCAGCGCATGACCACTTGCCGTATTACACGCGACTACTAATGCTTTTATGCCCTTCTCCATCAAGATCTCTGAGGCTTGTTTGGCGTAGGCGATAACGGTCTCTTTTGATTTTGTTCCGTAAGGCAGACGGGCGCTATCACCCAAATAAATAAAACTCTCGTTTGGCAGGCCTCTTCGCAGTGCTCTCAATATGGAAAGCCCTCCCATTCCAGAATCAAATACCCCTATCGGGTGATTTTGTCTTACTGTCACCAACGTCGATTTTTTTTAAAGTAATCGGCCTTTTTTGGCGCCGAGTCTGAGCCGCAGCGCATTCAGCTTGATGAAGCCCTCTGCATCTGTTTGATCATATGCGCCGGCATCATCTTCAAAAGTTACGACCTCGGGATCATATAAGCTGTCTACGGATGTCCTCGAAACGACGCTAATACTCCCTTTATAGAGCTTCAGCGATACGGAGCCACTCACGTATTGCTGCGACTCATCAATCAACGCCTGTAAAGCTTTCCGCTCAGGAGACCACCAAAACCCGTTATAGATTAGCTTGGCATATCGAGGCATGAGCTCATCCTTCAAATGTGTGACCTCCCTATCCAACGTGATCGATTCTATCGCGCGATGTGCTTTAAGCAGAATCGTTCCACCAGGCGTTTCATAACAGCCGCGTGATTTCATACCGACAAATCTGTTCTCTACAATGTCCGATCTCCCAATACCGTTCCGGCCCCCTATTTCGTTTAGTTTTTTCAAAAGTTTTGCTGGACTCAAAGCCTGGTCATTGACCTCAACCGGATCACCACCATGAAATTTTAGTTCGATATATTCCGGTGCATCAGGTGCTTTCTCGGGAGCAATCGTCCAACGCCACATATCCTCACTAGGAATTGACGAGGGATCTTCCAAGACGCCACCCTCGTAAGAAATGTGGAGAAGATTTGCATCCATAGAATAGGGCGACCCAGAGGATTGCTTATAATCAACAGGGATCTGACGAGTGCTACAATACTGCATCAAGGCCTCGCGGGAAGACAGGTCCCACTCTCTCCACGGAGAGATGACTTGGATTTCAGGAGCCAAAGCGTACGCACCCAGTTCAAACCGAACCTGATCGTTACCTTTACCGGTTGCGCCATGCGCGATCGCAAATGAATCAGTCTCTTGGGCTATTTCAACAAGCCTCTTCGCAATTAGCGGACGAGCGATGCTCGTGCCCAACAAATACTCGCCCTCGTATACCGTGTTGGCGCGGAACATGGGGAAAACAAAGTCTGAGACGAATTCCTCAGTCAAATCCTCAATGAAAATACGTTCAACGCCCAAGGATTGCGCCTTAGCTCTCGCCGGCTCAACCTCCTCTCCTTGTCCAATATCCGCAGTGAAAGTAACAACCTCAGATTCATAGGTTTCCTGCAACCACTTGCATATTACAGACGTATCCAGTCCCCCTGAATATGCAAGAACAATTCTTTTACTTGTACTCAAGATAGATTCCTAAACCGGAGAAAACCCGGACTCATCTTATGAAAAGGCGCGCTGATATGATAGTTGTAAAAAGTCATCTTAGTGAAATTGAGAAATACTTCGCACTCAGAATCTAGTAAATTTAGATAATGCGGATATCTGAGAGATTTCGGGGCTTTCTCCCCGTGGTGGTGGATTTAGAAACGGGAGGCCTTGACCCCAATAAGAATCCGATTCTGGAATTAGCTTGCTCTTTCCTAAATTATGAGGACGAAAAGCTGGTGCCCCACAAATCTTTCAGCTGGGATATAAAGCCCCAGCCGAATCTCGAGATAGACCCGGGTAGTCAGCTCCTAACCGGTATTGATCCGCTCTCGGATATTGAAAACCGTACTGACGAGAAAGCGGCGATCAAGTCATTTTTCAAAGAGGTGAGAAGAGAGACGAAAACGAACGAGTGCACTAGAGCCGTTCTTGTCGCCCACAACTCTGTCTTCGACAACAGCTTCCTTAACGCCGCCATACAGAGACATCGAATCAAGCGAAGTCCTTTTCATCCATTCACCACTTTTGATACCGCAACACTGGGTGGAGTTGCCTTTGGGCACACGGTTTTGCGAGAAGCTTGTCAAAGGGCTGACATTGCCTATGATGAGCAATCAGCTCACTGCGCTTCTTACGACTGTGAAGTTACGGCTTTTTTGTTCTGCGAGATAGTCAACCTATGGCATAACGCTCAGATTGGAAGGAACATCTTTTACCCCGACTCTGGTGAAAATTTGTCTCAACTATGAGTCTTCTGAATCGGTGTTCCTTTCTGTTGTTTCCGACAACAACGCCTCTAACTCTCCCGATTCGAACATCTCAGTAACTATGTCGCATCCACCCACAAGTTCCCCATCAACCCACAGTTGCGGGAAGGTAGGCCATTCCGCGTAAGAAGGCAGCGTGGCCCTTATCTCGGGATTGCTGAGTATGTCGACATACGCAAACCTTTGACCGCAACCAACCATGCACTCGATGGTCTTCGCCGAAAAACCACACTGAGGGGCCTGTGGTGATCCTTTCATATAAAGCAGAATCGGGTTCTCCGATATTTGCCTTTTTATCGTCTCCAACGCTGTCTCGCTCATCCCAAAACCTCAACTTTCGTAATCGATCTCCTTTCTTTATATTAACTTTTTTAAGGGCTATTAATAATGAATTTTCGAACTTTTCTGAATACAAAGTTTTGAGAGACCAAGATTGGCTGAGTCAACTGATTGATCGAAGAGGAACTCACTCTACGAAATGGGAAAAGTATAAAGACAGGGACATACTGCCCTTTTGGGTTGCCGATATGGACTACGAAACTCCGGCATTCATTTTAGACGCCGTAAAAGAGCGACTTTGTCACCCTATACTTGGTTACTCGGAAGATCCAGAGTCTCTTACTGAAGCCCTCCGAACCTGGCTCTTAAAAAGCTACGATTGGTCCATTAAAAGCGAATGGGTGGTTTGGCTCCCAGGAGTCGTCTCGGGACTGAACGTGGCTTGCAGAATGATTGACTCAGATAAAAGAGTTATGGTTCCCACACCCTCTTATCATCCGTTTCTTGAGCTCGCGAAAAACTCTCATAAACAAGAGATTAGGGTCCCTCTAAAACTTGTTGAGGACCGATGGGAAATGGACTTCTCGCTGATGAGGGAGCATATTGATCAAACTGGCGTACTTGCGATTTCGAACCCCCAAAATCCGACTGGCCGGGCCTACACTGAAGGCGAACTTAGAAATTTATCCTCAATTCTATTAGAAAAAGACCTGCTCATATTGAGCGATGAGATACATTGCCCGCTAATCATTGACGAGACAAAAAACCACATTCCGCTTGCCAAGCTCGACGCGAGCCTTCTTTCTAGAACTATTACTTTTTACGGTGCAACTAAGGCTTACAATATGCCAGGTTTAGGCTGCGCAGCGGCGGTAATACCTGATGACTCGGTGCGGGAGAGATTTCAGAAGGCTTCATCAGGCCTTCTGCCTAGTATCGGGCCGTTGAATTATGCGGCAACGGAAGCCGCGCTAAGAGACACGTCGTCGTGGATCGATACCCTAAACAGAAGGCTGCGACAAAATTACGAGGATCTTAAACAAGTTACGGGTGACCGAATTACTAATGTTGAGGCTACATACCTAGCTTGGATATACGTAGGAGACCTGAAACAGAGGGACCCCAAAGAATACTTTGAGCAGTACGGTCTTGGTTTATCTTGGGGAGAACAATTCGGGGATCCAGACTATGTACGATTTAATTTCGCGGCACCACGAGAGACCCTAAATGAGGGCTTGCAGAGGCTGAAGCAAGCACTACAAGATATTTGATAGATCCAAAAATCACCCAGTCGCAGCACTTTTCGCTTGTTGAAGACTATCAATGGGTCTAGTAGGATCTTTGCTTTGGCGAGAATACCCTTCGAAATCGGGCTCAGCTGCTTGTCTGGGCAAAGAAACTATGGAAATGAATCAACACGTTATGCCAACTTATGGCAGGCTGCCGGTATCCTTTGTGAAAGGCGATGGAGCGTACCTGGTAGACGCGGCAGGCAATAAATATCTTGACGCTTTAACCGGCATAGCGGTCTGCGGTTTGGGACATGCTCATCCAGAGATTTCGCAGGTCATCTCCGATCAAAGCCAAAAGCTTCTCCACACCTCTAATCTCTACGACATCCCTATTCAATCCAAGCTGGCGGAGCGTTTATGCAAATTATCGGGTATGGATAATGTGTTTTTTTGTAACTCAGGCGCCGAGGCAAACGAGGCAGCAATTAAAATCGCCCGCCTTTATGGGAACCAAAACTCAGTCAAAAATCCCCTCATTTTGGTTGCAGAAAATAGCTTCCACGGAAGGACAATGGCTACGCTAACTGCCACAGGTAGCAGAAAGGTCCAAGCGGGATTCGAACCTCTCGTGAGTGGCTTTATTCGAGCCCCTTATAACGATATAGATGCGATCAAAAGAATCGCCCAAGATAATCAAAATATCGTTGCCGTCCTCTTGGAGCCAATACTTGGTGAAGGTGGCATAGAGATACCGTCAGATGACTACTTGCCAGCGCTAAGGACGATATGTGACGAGAATGATTGGTTAATGATGCTCGACGAGGTCCAAACAGGAAATGGCCGCACTGGAGAGTTCTTCGCATACCAGCATTTCGAGATAGCCCCTGACATTGTGACCACCGCAAAAGGCCTAGGCAATGGCTTCCCAATAGGCGCCTGTATAGCACGAGGTGTTGCGGCCAGTATTTTTCAACCAGGGAATCATGGATCCACGTTCGGAGGAAACCCGCTCGCATGCGCGGCAGCAAATGCGGTTTTAGATATTATTGAAAAGGACTCAATTTGCGACCACGCTCGCAAAACAGGCCATTTACTCGTCGAATTAATGAACGCCAAATTAGCGGGTATAAATCGAGTAAAAGAGATTCGCGGCAGAGGCATGATGATTGCCGTTGAGTTAGTTGACGAAGCACCAGACCTTGTAAAAAAAGCGTTGGCGGAGAGACTGTTAATCAACGTCACACAAGGCAACATAATCCGACTGTTACCGCCTTTAAATTTAGCTCAATCTGAAGCAGAAGAATTGGTGAACAAGCTAGCAAAAATCTTGTTGCTCACCACATAACTCTAAAGACCTTTGACTCCATGAAAAAACGTGACTTTCTATCACTGATGGATTTTTCTCCTAGCGAGCTTGATTCCGTTATAAAGCGTTCTTCGGAGTTTAGACAAATGCACGAGAACAAAGTCGTTTACCAACCGCTGATAGGTAAAACTGCAGCGATTATCCTTCAAATGGAAAGCACGCGAACTCGTGTCGGGTTCGAGGCTGGACTTGCACAACTCGGGGCTCACCCAATATTTCTATCTACGAAAGATACTCAGCTAGGGCGAGGCGAACCCATCTCTGATTTAGGGAAAGTGTTGTCAGAGATGGTGGATTTGATCGTGATCAGAACACCCAAGCAAGAAGATGTCCAACTACTTGCCGACTCTTCGTCAATCCCAGTTATAAACGCAATGACGACCCTACTGCATCCCTGTCAATTACTTGCGGACATGCAAACATTCCGAGAGTTGCGTGGTCCAATAACCGGTAAAAAAGTAACTTTTGTCGGAGACGGCTACAATATGTGCCACTCTTATATTAACGCCTCGCGTCGGTGGGATTTCAACTTAACAGTTTGTTGCCCCATGGGCTTCGAACCAAACAGCGATATACTTGAAGGAGGAACAAAGCCTAGGCTCGAGAGAATTCCTGAAAAGGCGGTATCAGGGGCTGACCTGGTGGTTACAGACGTCTGGTCCTCGATGGGTCATGAGGGTTATGAGATGGAGCGCAAAAAGACATTCAAGCCCTACCAAATAACAGAATCTTTATTGGATCTCGCAGCAGAGAACGCTCTATTTATGCATTGTCTCCCGGCTCACAGGGGCGAGGAAGTTAATGAAACAATTTTGGATGATGAAAGATCAGTGGTTTGGCGTGAAGCAGGCAATCGATTGCATAGTCAGAAAGCATTGGTCGAATTTATGTTAAAAGAGTCTATCGCTAACCCCTAGCTAGAACTCTGCTGAAGCGCTTTTTCGTAACCGGAGACAATATCATCTCTTTTTTCCATGGAGAGAGAAGGCTCAAACATGGTGTCTAGTGTCCAGTTCGTTGTCGCGCTCTCGAGTCCGGAAAACTTTCCGCACCCCAATCCCGCCAGGACAGCCGCACCTCTTACTGTGGACTCTGTGTCATCCGGACGGGAGACCTTATATCTAGTGAGATCTGCCAAACACTGACAAAAGCTTTTGTTTTTTGCCATACCGCCATCAATGCGAATCTCTTGCAAGACCACGCCATCTTTCGTCATCGAATCACAAAGCTCCATGGTTTGAAGCGATATTCCCTGAAGGAGTGCAGTTATAATGTGCTCTCTCTCAGTGTCTAGTGTCAGTCCCGAGATACTGGCTCTCGCAGCAGGATCCCAGTGAGGAGCGCCTAGACCCGTAAACGCTGGGATAAAATAAACGCCATTTGAATCCCCGCCACACCTTTCATACGCAGCTTCTATTTGATCATCACTTTGGAAAATTTTTAATTTCTCTCTAAGCCAATTAATCGCGGATCCAGCGACAAAGATACTTCCTTCTAAAGCATAGGTTGGTTTTCCGTCCAACCGATAGGCTATCGTTGTGAGCAGGTTTGCACCAGATAATTTCAGCTCCTCGCCAAGGTTAGTGACCATAAAGCAACCCGTGCCGAAGGTAGATTTTGACATGCCCACCTCAACACAACCTTGACCTATTAGTGCGGCCTGCTGGTCACCAGCAACACCACAGATTGGTATGGGAGAACCGAACCATTTAGCGTCCGCAACGCCAAAATCGAAGGCGCTATCACATACAGCTGGCAAAATAGACTGGGGTACATCAAGTAGTTGAAGTAAATCCTGGTCCCAGCTTTGTTCCCTGATGTTAAATAACTGAGTCCTGCTCGCGTTCGTCGCATCGGTGAGATGACTAGATCCGCCGGTGAGTCTCCATAGAAGAAAGGAATCGACGGTGCCAAATAACAAATCATTAGCACTTAGTCCGTGTTGCTTTGAATAGTCCAGTAACCAACTGAGCTTTGTGCTAGAGAAATATGGGTCTACTACCAGACCGGTCTTTTCTCTAATCGTTTCCTCATGATGACGCAAAACGGTGTTACAAAAATCAGCAGTTCTTCTATCCTGCCAGACTATGGCATTGTAGATCGGTTCGCCTGTGTGTTTATTCCACAATAAAGAAGTCTCGCGCTGATTAGTTATCCCAATCGCATCTATCTGGCTTGAATCTATCCCCGCTTTTGAGATTGCTTCACGTCCGACAGTAACTATGGAATCCCAAATTTCCTCTGGGTTTTGCTCTACCCAACCATTTTCTGGATAACAAATCCCCAAAGGTTTTTGCGAAATCGCAATTATTCTGAAATTCTCGTCGTAGATAAAAGCTCTGGAGCTAGTAGTGCCTTGATCTAAAGCCATGATGTAGCCCATATCTACTTCTCAACTAAATCTATATCGACAATTCATCATATCAACATAGTGGCACCTAGGGTTTAAGAAAATGCCAGTCCGCACAAGATATAAATAGCCTTTGCACAGCTTATCCACAGACTTATAGTTGCATTAGCTCAAATTACACATTATGTTGTGTGTTTCGTATTCATAACCACCATATGTAGTAATTTTTTTTTAGATCGAGTCTAAATTAGAAGAAGATATCGCGCGAGGAGAGTCTATAAATGCAACAAGAAAGTCAGAACGACATAAACCAACCAGCGCCTCCGCAAGCAAATACGATACCCCCCTCAGTAGCTGCCACGGCCCCAGGCCAGCTAAAAATAATCAAGCGCAATGGGATGGTCGTCCCATTCACAGAAGACAAAATTTCAGTCGCCATGACAAAAGCCTTCCTTGCCGTCGAAGGCGGTACAGCTGCCGCATCACCCAGGGTGAGAGAGCTCGTTACTAATTTGACTTCTCAAATCACTGAAACTTTCCATAGAAGACTACCCTCTGGAGGAACTCTACATATAGAGGAAGTGCAGGACCAAGTAGAGCTTTTTCTTATGAGAACGGGGGAACAACAGGTAGCTCGTTCATACGTCCTCTACAGAGAGCAGAGAGCAGCTGAAAGAGCTGTAGAAGGAAATAATTCACCATCATCAAACGAAACTGGAATAAAAGTCGTTGATCAAGATGGAACAGAGCAAGAATTAGATATAAACCGCATTCGAGTGCTCGTCTCAGAGGCCTGCGAGGGCCTTGGTGATGTGGATCCAGAAAAAATCATCTCAGAATCGCTCACAAATATGTATGACGGCATTTCGAGCGATGATGTCGCTACATCGATATTGATAACAGCAAGAACATTGGTTGAAGAAGAGCCTAATTACACTTACGTGACTGCCAGGTTACTTTTGGATGAACTTAGAACAGAAGCTCTAACTTATTTAAACGTAGATGGCTCAGGAAGCCGACAAAGGGCGACGCAAGGGGAGATGTCTACAGTCTACCCTCTGGCCTTGAGATCGTTTATCAAAACTGGCATCGAATTAGGTCTTGTGGCACCAGAGCTAGCAGAATTCGACCTGGATTTGTTAGGAGAAGCGATACAGCCAGAAAGAGACATGTTATTCACTTATCTGGGATTACAAACTCTTTATGATCGTTATTTTATCCACTATGACGAAAACAGATTAGAACTGCCCCAGGTGTTTTTCATGAGAGTCGCTATGGGAGTGGCCCTAAAAGAGCAAAATAAAAATGAGAAAGCAATAGAGTTCTACCGACTCTTAAGCTCATTTGACTATATGAGCTCAACGCCGACTCTCTTTAATTCCGGAACGTTGCGGCCACAATTATCATCATGCTTCCTGACGACGGTTCCAGACGACCTACATGGCATCTACGGTGCTCTGCAAGATAACGCAATGTTGTCCAAATGGGCAGGTGGATTAGGCAATGATTGGACGCCTGTACGGGCCTTAGGTAGCTATATCAAAGGAACAAATGGAAAATCACAAGGAGTCGTGCCCTTCCTTAAAGTGGTGAACGACACAGCCGTTGCAGTTAATCAAGGCGGCAAGAGAAAAGGCGCAGTATGTGCTTACCTAGAAGCATGGCATTTGGACATAGAAGAGTTCCTGGAGCTGAGAAAAAACACTGGGGACGATAGACGCAGAACACATGACATGAATACAGCGAATTGGATACCTGATCTTTTCATGAAGCGCGTTTCCGAAGCAGGAAAGTGGACACTTTTTTCTCCGGCTGACGCTAGCGACCTGCACGACTTATACGGAAAGGCATTTGAAAAGAGATACCTAGCGTACGAGGAAATGACAAAAACGGGTGAATTGAAACTGTTCAAGACTGTCAAAGCAGCGGACCTTTGGAGAAAAATGCTCTCCATGCTCTTTGAGACAGGTCATCCCTGGATAACTTTCAAGGACACCTGCAACCTACGGTCACCACAGCAACACACTGGGGTAGTACACTCCTCTAATCTTTGTACAGAAATTACATTAAATACATCCCAAGACGAGATCGCTGTCTGTAACCTAGGATCAATAAACCTTGTTCAACACATCTCTGATGGGAAACTGGACATTGAAAAGCTTGAACAGACGACAAGAACAGCTGTTCGGATGCTGGATAATGTGATCGATATTAATTACTACTCCG